>JAYWGD010000520.1:0-4091 GCA_043778435.1 Myxococcales bacterium
AAGCCATCATCAAGGACATCAACCTGGTGGCTCGCTACGACGAAACGCGATCACCATTGCAGCGCGCCAAGGCCCGCGTTTCGGCATTGCTGGGCGATCGCCCCATGTCGGATGAGCAAAAACTCACGGCGCTCAAGCGCACGATGGAGAGCAAAGTGACGCCTGATGTGGACGATGCACGCATCTCGCTCAGCTGCGATTGGCACGACCCAGAGGTTGCTCGTGACATCGTGGAGCGTGCTTTGGTGCGAGGCATCGACTCGCGCTACGAGATCGAAGTGAAGGGAAGCTACACGGATATTAAAGACGCCGAGGAAGCACGCGAACTGAAGCGCAAAGAGCTAGAGCGCTTGTCGCCTGCAGGAGCTCCGTCGCGTGACAATGCCGGCGGGATAGCCGAGGCTGCGGCGCCCGCCGATCCAAAAGCTGCGGAAGCCAATGCGACGCGAGAAAAGTTGCAAGCTGCACAGAATCGATTCCAAGGGTTGGATGATGTGTATCGGCAGCGTTTGGCCGACGTGCGAGGCAAGCTCGACGAAGCGAGCAAAATCTTTGGGGACAAGCACCCGACGATCATTGGTCTACAGGCTTCGCTCGAAGATGCGCGCAAGGAGCCTGCCGAGCTCGAGGATGCCAAAAACCAAGTGGTTGCACTGCGCAGGCAGTTGGGCATGATCGAAGAGGCGCCGCGCGCGCGCGATGTTGGTCGTGCGGCGGCAGCCCCGCGCGCAAAAGTACAGGGGCAACTGGAGGCTTCAGACTTCATAGCCACGCGCGCTCAATACGACATCATCGGCGCAAAAATCGATGAACTCCGCAGCCGCGCCCGGTCGCTCGAAACGGCTTTTAAGCGTAAGTACACCATTACGAGGCACCCTGATGTTCCAGCCTCGCCCAAGCGCCCCACAGGGCTTCTGGTTTTCTTAGGCGGTTTGCTTGTCACGCTGCTCGCCATGCTGGGTGCGGCCTCGCTTGCCGATCGTCTCTCTGGATTGTTTTACGAGTCACAAAGCGCCCGCGACAGCTTGCGCCTCCCCGTGCTCGGCGAGCTGCAAGAAGACGATCTTCCCTTGGTGTAGTTTGCACACAAAAGCAAGCCCGCCTCCGCATTTGGGAAAAAGGCCAAGGGCCCTTTTCCCTTTGTGCGCAGGAGGGGGGTCGAAAGGGCTGTCCGACGTGCGCCTGTCGCCAGCGAAGCGCGCGACAGGCGCGCGTCGGTCAGGCCCTGCGCGCCTTTAGGCGTGCAACAAACGAAACAAGCCCCCTCCTGTGCACAAAAGGGAAAGAGCTCCAGAGGAGCCCTTTCCCTTTTGTGCGCAGGAGGGGGGTCGAACCCCTACACCTTTCGGCGCTGGAACCTAAATCCAGTGCGTCTGCCAATTCCGCCACCCGCGCATTTCACTCGCCGGCTGCTTCGCTGCAGAGGCCTAACTACACTGCTTGAGTTCTGCCTCGTTGTCACGCTCCGCGTGGCACGAAGCGCTGCAAAGTCTTGGCGCTGAGGAGAATCTTGAGGCGGCGCAAGAACCCAAACCAGTTCAAAACCCAATGAATGCGCCGTTCGGAAAATAAATTTACATCCGGCGTGACGGATTCGTGGGTTCGGCTACAAGACCCAGGCATGAACTCCAAACGCTCGTTGCGCCGCCTGTCTACACTGGTCGTCCTGGTTGTCGTGGCCACGGCCGCGTGCACGGCAACGCCAACGTCAAGTACCGAAACGAAGGTCCCCTCAGAACCCACGTCCCCCGGCACAAACGATGCAGGCCCCGTGCAACAGCCGCTGGTGGTCGCTCCTGGGCAGCTGGCGATTCAGATCAATCAAGTGCGCCAACGTCGCGGCGCCGCTGCGGACGCGCTCGAAATCGCCGTCACGCTTGCCAATGGGGTGGGCGGCCAAGCGGTGATGCTCAACCCCGCGTACTTTAAGCTCAAGGTCAAAAGTGGCCTGCTCAAGATGGCAAATCTCGGTGCCAAAGCGCAGTGGGTCAACGGCACATCTCCCGCCCTCACCGACGCTCTCTCTGGCGGCGCAAGCTTTGGTCCGTGGAGCCTTGCCTTCGACGTGGATGCAAACGCCGATGCACCCGTCGAATTGAGTTTCGAAGTGCCTAGCCTCACGACGGGAAGCACAACCCTCGGCGACGCCCGCAAGGCGGTGGCCAATGTGGTGCTCGAGGCGTGCACGCCATGCGGTGCAGTCTGCACCTATCTGGATCGCGACCAAGCAAACTGCGGCACCTGTGGTGTGAAAGCCGAGGGCACGTGCTCGGGGGGAACCATCAGCTGCACCACGGGGGCAGCGACGACCTTGTGCAAGAGCACGTCCGAGATGTACTGCGCCGACTTGAAGACCAGTGAGCGCAGTTGCGGTGCTTGCGGAGTGAGTCTGCCTCGTGGTGGTTCATGCAACAATGGCGTGCCAAAGTGCGTCACCGTCGGATATTCACCCTGCTCAGGCGTCTGTGTGGATTTGCAGGGTGATGAGGATAACTGTGGAGTCTGTGGTGCAAAAACAGGTGAACTTGGCTTCTGCGATCGGGGAGTCATCGAGTGTAACAAGATACGGTTCGCCAGCCTGTGCTCGGGGCAATGTGTGGCGCTGGACGAACGGGAAAACTGCGGCGCATGTGGAAATGTTTGTCCCACAGGGAAGTCGTGTCGTGACCGCAACGGCACCGGTAGTTGGAATTGCAACTAGTTGGTAGCTGCCCTCTACGGCTAGCCGCCGGAAGTGCCTCTCCAGCCAGTAGCCCACTCTCAGCGCTTTCGGCTTCGTGCGTGTCGTGTGGCCGTTTCTTCGTCGCCGACCACACCCACTTCGCGCATGCCTGGCGTATCGATCACAAGTGCGCCGCCAAGTGTTTTGAACAGCTCGCGGTGGGTGGTGGTGTGACGGCCCTTGCCGTCGCTCTCTCGCACTTCGTTCACGGTTTGAAGCGCGGTCCCGGCCTCGCTGAGCCAGCGGTTCACCAGCGTCGATTTGCCCACGCCCGAAGATCCCAAAAGTGCATAGGTGTGCTTTGCACGCAAGTGGGCGTCGAGTTCGGAGAGGCCCACACCGCTTCGTGCGCTGGTAAGCATCAGTGGCAATGCAGGCCAGCGCGCTTGCAATTCGGAGGGCAAATGGCGATCGCCCGTGAGCAAGTCGGCCTTGGTGACGATGACACGCGCAGGCACGCCCGATTCGGCAATCACGCGCAGGTAGCGATCGATGCGCTCCAAATTCCAATCGCTGTCGGCCGACGTCACGACGAATGCTTCGTCGATGTTGGCGCATAGCAGCTGAGGGTGATCGCCCTCTCCGGCTGCGCGGCGCTTGAGGCAGCTGCGGCGTGGCAGCACCTCGTGCACGGTGACTTTGCCGGCGCCCGCCTCTTCGACGAGCGCCCAATCACCGACCGCAAGCTTCGCGGTCCGCTCGCGCCGCATCAGCCCTGCAAGGGTGCCGCTTGGATTGCCGAGAACGCGGCCGTGGTCGGCGTCCATCAGAAACGAGCCGCCATAGTGCACCGCGAGCACTCTGGCCGGCCGCAGCGTCTCGCATCGCGATGTGGCTTTTGCGCCGGCAAGAGCCTCGCTCCACGCGGCATCCCATCCAAATGCACTCAAGATCTCGTTCAAGCGAGAGACCCTACCTTGTTGCGGTCGCACTTTGCTATGCCCAGCCGCGCTGTGCCAAATACCGACGCGCTCGTCATTCACGAAATCTATGCCAGCATCCAAGGCGAATCCACGTTTGCGGGGCTGCCATGCACGTTCGTGCGCACCACCGGTTGCAATCTGCGCTGCTCTTGGTGCGACACCACACAGGCTTTTTACGGCGGCACGCGCACACCACGTGCCGAGGTGCTCGCGCGTGCGCTCGCATTTGGCACCCCGCTTGTCGAGCTCACCGGAGGCGAGCCGTTGTTGCAACCCGGCAGCTTTGAGCTCATGCGCGAGCTTTGCGACGCAGGCCGCACCGTGCTTGTCGAAACCAGCGGCGAGGCCGACGTCGCGCGTGTTGATGATCGCGTGCACAAGATCATGGATCTCAAAGCGCCAGGATCGGGCGAGAGCCACCGCAACCGTTGGTCCAACTTGAAGCA
>JAYWGD010000521.1:0-4087 GCA_043778435.1 Myxococcales bacterium
AACAGGGTCTCGGCACGCACGGCCAAGTTGGTGCGCCTGAAGCCCGAGATACAGATCTCAGCGTTGGCCCCGCTCTCGCTGCCACCGAGGTTGAGCTGACGCACGATGTCTTCTTGAACGTCGGCGGTGGCGGTGGCGGTAAGCGCAACGATGGGCGCCGGACGCAAGGCAGGCAGACGCTCTCCCAGCATGCGGTACTCTGGGCGAAAGTCGTGCCCCCAGTGGCTAATGCAATGGGCCTCGTCGATGGCCACCAGCGATGGCGTTCGCTTGGCCAAGAATTCCAAGAACCCGGGCACACGCAAACGCTCTGGTGCAATATACAAGTAATTAAGCTCGCCGCGCAGATAGGCTTTGCAGACCTCTCTAGAGGTCTCGCGATCGATGCCCGAATGAATGCGCTCTGCACGCAAACCAAGACCTCGCAGTTTGGCAACTTGATCCTCGATAAGGGCCACCAAGGGGCTGATCACCAAACATGTGCCGCCACGCACGATGGCTGGGAGTTGAAAGCATAGGGATTTCCCGGCTCCGGTGGGCATCACGATCATCGCATCGCGCCCAGCGATCACCGCATCGCATACGCGGCGCTGATCGCCTCGGAACGCCCCATGACCAAACACTTCGTGCAGCACGCGCGCCGACTCGCCAGGGCGAGCAGCAGAAAGGCTTTGAGGAGAGGATTCGATGTCGAGCATGGTTACACGTTCGGCCAGGCCAAAGAGCGGGTTGCGCGGCTATCCACAGTCGCATAGGTTCCGCGCAAGGCTTCCCGGGAGAACTAGTACATGGCACAAGTTGAAGGCATCAAGGTCGTCGGAGTTGTAGGCGCCGGACAAATGGGCGGCGGCATCGCGCAAGTCGCGGCAGCCGCGGGCTATGAGGTTCTTCTAAGCGACGCAAACGTGGAGACTGCCGAGAAGGGCAAAGCCAAGATCGGTGCAGCGCTGTCGCGGCAAGTCGACAAAGGCAAGATGGACGCGGCCGCGCGCGATGCTTTGCTGGCCCGCATCACGTGCGTGTCTGGTCCCGAAGCGTTTGGTTCTGCAGATTTGGTCATTGAGGCCGCTACGGAAAACGCGGGTCTCAAAGCCAAAATCTTTGAGGCCTGCGACAAGGCCATGAAGAAGGGTGCCATCCTGGCGAGCAACACGTCGTCGATCTCCTTAACCCGATTGGCCGCGCTCACCAGCCGCCCCGAGCTCGTGGTGGGCATGCACTTTATGAATCCTCCTCCGCTGATGAAGCTGGTCGAGTTGGTGAAGGCCGTTCAGACGTCTGCAGAGACCTCAGCCACGACCAAAGCGGTGGCTGAATCGATGGGCAAGACGGTCGCAGTGAGCAACGACGCGCCAGGGTTTATGGTGAACCGCATTTTGATTCCGATGTTGTGCGAGGCCGCGTTTGCGCTGCAGGAGGGCGTGGGCACCCCCGAAGACATCGATACGGGTGCGAAGCTTGGGCTCAATCATCCGATGGGTCCGTTTGAGCTCGCGGACCTGATTGGCCTCGATACCGTGCTGGCCATTTCAGATGTGCTCTACACGGATTTGCGTGAAGACAAGTACCGTGCTCCAACGCTTCTCCGCAACTTGGTCGCGGCGGGCTGGTATGGCAAAAAGACAGCGCGCGGATTTTATGTGTATGATGCATCCGGCGCGCGTACAGGCGTCAATCCTCAAATCGGAGGCGCACGATGAGCGCCGTTCTTCAAAGCCGTGAAGGTGCGATTGTCACCATCACCCTTAACCGCCCCGACAAGCTCAATGCGTTGAATGCGCAACTTCTCACCGAGTTATTTGCGGTGCTGAGTGAGCTTCGCAAAGACTCGAGCTGCCTTTGCGCCGTGATCACAGGCAGTGGCGAAAAGGCCTTTGCAGCAGGCGCCGACATCGAGGCCATGAGCCAAATGACCGCAGCCGAAGCTCTGAAATTTGGCGAGCTTGGCCAGAGCGTGAACCACCTGATCGAAGCTCTGCCCTTCCCCGTGATCGCTGCCGTGAACGGCTTTGCACTCGGCGGCGGCTGCGAGGTGGCGCTTGCATGCGACTTCATCTACGCGAGCGAGCGCGCCAAGTTTGGCCAGCCAGAGGTGAACCTCGGAATCATTCCAGGGTTTGGCGGCACGCAGCGATTGGCGCGTCGTGTGGGCACCGCATTGGCCCGCGAGCTCTGCTACACCGGCGACATCATCGACGCCTCGGAGGCACTGCGAACAGGTCTTGCGAACAAGGTGTTCCCCGCGGCTGAGTTGCTTCAAAAAGCGCAAGAGACCGCCAAGAAGATTGCGAGCAAAGGCCCAATCGCCGTGCGCGCTTGCAAGCGCGTTATTTTGAAGGGCGAGGATGTGAACCTCACGACGGCCACGGAGCTGGAAACCCAATCGTTTGGTGCCATCTTTGGGAGCCATGACCAGCGCGAGGGCATGACGGCGTTTGTGGCCAAACGCCCAGCCGTGTTTACGGGCACGTAAGCCTTCGCCGGCCTGCAAACGAAGCCTCCAAACGAACCATGGCGCCCCCTACGAGCTCTGCCCATGAGGACCCATCCGTGGTTCTGCAAACATTGTCGCGCGCACTGGCGCGCGACAATGTGCATCACGCCTACTTGATGCATGGTACAAGCATCGCAAACATGGCGCCCAGTGCTTGGGGGCTGGCGCAAACGCTGGTTTGCGAGCGGCGTGCCCCGGGCGAAAGTGATGCATGCATGAGCTGCTCGGCGTGCCTGCGTGCCGAGGCGCCGGCAGAGCTCGGCCCCGCCAAACACCCTGACGTGATCGTCCTTGGGCGCGGCCTGTACGATGCCGATCAGATCGGGCGTCGCACGCCGGAGGGCCAGGAACTCTCGGTGGACCAAATTCGCAGCTTGGTGTTGCCCCATCGAGGCTTTGGCCCCTCGGAGAACAAGGCGCGCGTGTTCTTGTTGTACAAGCCGGAGGAGCTCTCCACCGCGGCGGCCAACACGCTTCTGAAAACCCTCGAAGAGCCCGGTCGGGGAACCTACTTTGTACTGCTCAGTGAGCAGCCTGGCGCACTCCTGGACACCATCCGATCACGCTGCTTTGCGCTGCGATTTCCCAATGTCGTCGCGGATTCTGCGTCGCCGGTGGAACTCCCTCCAGAGCTGCTGTCGGCGCTTGCGGGTTCCCAAGGTGCAAGCCTCGCGATTGCCGATATTTGGAAGAAGGACAAGAGTGAACTCGGAGCGCATTTGGAGAGCATCGAGCGCCATTTGTCGGCGCGTGTACATGCCGCAGCGACTACGGGGGATCGTGCGCTCGCGGAGCGATTGGCCCTGTCGTCCGAGTGCGTGGCAGAGGCGCGTGAAGACTTAGACCGGAATGTGTCGCCCGCATTGGCTGTAGAGCGCATGTTTTTTGCTATGCACCGTTTGGCTTGAAGTTCGACCGCCTCCGAGCGCTCTATGCAAACAGGGCCTGCAATCGCCTCGCGCGCGCAGTCACTTCTGACATGTCAGGGTGCACGAGCGCGCTGATGACAGCGACCATGTCCACATGCGGCACAAGCGCCGCCGCGCGCGCTTCGTCGAGGCCTCCGATGACCACCAACGGCTTTCCTTTGCACAGCGCGCGCGCCCTCAACACCAACTCTTTGGACACCACAGGCGCCGCATCGTGCTTGGTACGTGTGCTGTACACAGGGCCTAGCGCCACATAAGAAAGCGGCATTGCGGCCGCCGCGACGAGCTCGGCCTCGGTGTGCGTGGAGCAACCAATCTTCAGGCCCGGATGCGCCTCATGCACCTCTTGCAAGGATGCATCCTCTTGCCCCAGATGCACATAGTTTGCCCCGATTTGGGCGGCGAGATGCGCGTCGTCGTTCAGTACAAACGCCGTGCTGGTCTCCGAGCAACGCCTGGCCATCTCGCACGCCAATGCATGCATGCGTTCTGCATCAATGCGCTTTGCACGCAGTTGCAGCATCGGGGGTGAGGCTCTCAAAATCGCATCCACGAAGGGCAGCACCGCGATGCCCGCAACATCGAGAGAGCCCACATCGGCGATGGCGTACAAGCCCCTCATCGCACGACGACGAGCGTTTTCTTTGTGAGCCTTGAGCGCTCG
>JAYWGD010000522.1:0-4082 GCA_043778435.1 Myxococcales bacterium
CACCCGTATTTTTGCTCAAATTCCACGGGTTTCTGGATGGCGGCGCGCTCTTCGAGACCGTGAGCGGCAGCGCTCCAAATTCGCTCATACGCGTCTTGCCCAGAAACACAAATCCACCCGCACGCAGCTTACGAACCATCAGATCGTCGGCAGGAGAGTACTTCAGCATGCATGCCCGTGAACCCACGCTAAGCGTGTGACCACCGACGAGCGCAATGTCCTTGATTGCAAGGGGCACGCCGGAAAAGAGCGGCATATCTTCGCCACGCCGAAGCTTCGCATCGACCACATCGGCCATCTTGCGCGCGTCTTTTTCGAAGACGCTCACAAAGGCGTTGAGGCCAGTATCGTGACGCTTGATACGTGCAAGATACATCTCTGCAAGATCACGACTTTTGATTTGCCGCGTTCGTACAAGCTCTCCCTGTTCCAAAGCAGTGAGTCGTAGCAGTGCGTTTTCGTCCATGATTCACTTTTCGCTCAAACGGCCAAGCGTGGGGGAAAAATGAAACCCACGCGTTCACCATTTTTCGTGACGGGACGGTGCAATGGCCCGAGGCCCGTGAGCATCACTTGTCCGGCGAAGATGAGCCAACGGTCTGTATCCAACCCGGTGCGTAACGCTGATGTATGTTGTCCTCTGGACCCGCATAACGGTACATGTGCGAATAGGGAAACGTGCTGAGCAGAGCTCTTAGTTTTGGGATTTCATCGCTGATGAGACCATCGATGCTGAAGTCAAGCGCACGGCGCATCGATGCATCGCTGTTGACTGTCCAGAAGTAGAGCTTCTCGGGTCGCTGGCCACGCTCACGCGAACGTACGTAAGTGGCAATGGGCTTCGTCCACTTTGCTGTATTCTGCAATATTGGAGTCACGCCCAAGCCTTGAAAGGTAAGGCCATACTTCGCCAAAGGTGCAAGCCACTGGGCATCGGCATGGTCTTGAACCTGCACCGTGATGCCATCCCAAGCACGGCCCACATACGGGGGTAGCGGGCCAAACACCGGCGCCATCGCTTCGGTGGTGATGTTGAAGACGGAGTGGCTCAAGTCAAAAGAGGTTCTCTGAGATGCCTCGACAAACGCCCTCGCAAACTCGGGGTAATCCATCGGCTCCCTCTTGCAGCCACCCGGTTTGGCATCCCAAATCACGGGAATGCCAGGTGCGTTCTCATTAAGAAATCGCATGTAGTCGTCGATCTTGCTGTGACCGAAGTTGTCGATGGGACAGCCGAACTTGATGGCGCTTCCTTCCTCCGTCACCGTGATCCGCTCATTCCGCGGACGCGTGCCCGACTCGGTCGTGTAGCTCAGGTCTGGCTCCACCGCATTCGCCCCTTCCTCTAGCGCCTTGCGCACAAGAGCGAGACTGTTGGGGTTGTGGCCGATCGCCCAAAAGGGACGCCCCTCACGGTGCACCACAACCGCCCCAAGCCGCCATGTTGGGGCTGCTGCGGCATTGCGAATCCTCAACGTGTAGGTGCCCAAAGCTTGCGCTTCGGAAATCGAGAATCGAAAATATGCACGCCGCCAACCACCGACATCGCCCGTCGCGGTCGTTTCATCGTTGGGAAGGATCAACCATTCAGCATCCGGCACCGGCTCGCCCTTTGCGTCCACAAGTGCCGTCGTCCCGAGCACCCGGTCGAACCTCATCCCCACATCTTCATGAAACTGAACAAGTATGCCGTATGCGCCAGGGCGAAGCCTGAATCCTCCTGTGCTTGCGTCCGATTGCGCTCGACCCTGAAACAAAACCACAGGCTCGCGGGATTTCGATCCCTCGAGAAAGCCCATCTTCGTGAGCTTGTTCGATGAGCCCGCCAGCCGAAGAGATTGCGCATACCAAATGGGTGCACCCGCCTCTGGCGTCGACTCGTCCGACCAAGTCGAGAAGATCGTATCGAGGTTGTCCTCCTCTTCTAGCGTTGGTGCAGGCTCGGGCTCGGGCTCGGGCGACGCGCACGCCATCCAGAAAAAAGGCAACATCAGCGCTGCATATCGGGTTGTGCTCATTGGCTTGTGCTCCACCTAGCGCTGAACGCGCTGTGTGTGTTTCTGAAACAGATTGGATCCTTCATACGCTCCCTTATGATCTCATGGGCTTGACTGGAAAACCAATCCATGGCGGTCGATCGCCGTATCAAGTGAGAGCGCGTCGCACCATGTGAGCGATGTCACATCGCGATGGGCGTGGGCATAAACAGCAGCACAAACAGAGCAAGCGTGAACACGCCCATCACCTCGCGCCATCGCCCTAGAGGCAACGCATCGGTCGGCGGATGCCCGGTTGCGCTGCCGCCGCCTACGCGTCCGAGCACGCCCAAGACAACGAACCAAAGCATCCAAAACCCACCGCGCTGCATGGCTTGCTCCCACGGCATTCCTGTGTAGACCGCATGCACTGCGACACCAACACCCATCAGCAACACACCGGCATGAATGGCGCGCGCGTAAGGAGTAAGGCGCTCACCGAGCAATGCGTAAAGCACATGGCCGCCATCCAACTGACCCACGGGCACCAGGTTGATCATGGTCACGAGCATCCCGCCCCACGCTGCAAACGCCATGGGCGAAAGCATGAGCGTGTATCCTGCAGGCACATGATGAAAGAGACGATCCAAGCCTTGCACGATAAGTGATTCACCAAGCTCCACGCCTTGCTCTGGCACAATCTTGACCATCTGCGAGGTTGCGCTGCCCCAAGCATAAAGAGGCACTGCGAACAGCATGCCCGCCAAAGGTCCCGCTGCGCCGACATCCATCAGCGCGCGGCGATCGGACAGGGGGCTACGCATGCGAATGACGGCCCCCATGGTGCCAAAAGGCGAGATCAGCGGCGCCGGGATAAAGTGCGGCAGCGAGACATCGATCCCGTGCCACTTGGCGGCCACGTAGTGACCAAACTCGTGCGCCAGCAGAATACCTAACAAGGTGGACGCAAACACCAGCGCTTCGTGCAACTTTTCCGGCCGGGTGGCCGCCGTGCTCTGCGCATACCCCGTGTAGACCACACCCATCGAAGTAAGCAAAAACAAGCCACCCGCACGCAGGCGTTCTCGCATCACAGCATTTGCAGCGCTCGGTTGCGTCGCTTCCGGCGCGGCTTCAGGCTCGTCTTCGCGCGCGTTCATACCTCTGCTCTGTAGCAAGGCGCGCGCGACCGGGCTATAGCTTGGACCATGTCAAAGCCCGCCGTCTACCTCGTCTCTGCTGCCCGTACTGCCATCGGTGGTTTTCAGGGCGGCCTGTCCTCCATGACCGCGCCCAAGCTTGGCGCAGTGGCCATCCAAGGTGCGCTCAAGCGCGCAGGCCTGCCGGGCGACGCAGTGGGCGAAGTCTACATGGGCAACGTGCTCACGGCCGGCGTGGGCCAGGCCCCCGCGCGTCAGGCTGCGTTGGCCGCGGGCATCCCCAACTCGGTGCCTGCCACGACGGTCGGCAAGGTCTGTGGTTCGGGCTTGCAGGCGGTGATTTTGGGCGCCAAATCCATCATGCTGGGCGACGCAGGCATCGTGGTGGCCGGCGGGATGGAATCCATGAGCAATGCACCTTATTACTTGCCGCAAGCGCGCACAGGCTACCGCATGGGAAATGCGGCCGTGGTCGACGGCATGATCCACGACGGGCTTTGGGACCCTTACGGCAACGCGCACATGGGCCAATTTGGCGACGCTTGCGCGAGCGAGTTTAAGTTCAGCCGCGAAGACCAAGATGCGTACGCCACCGAGAGCTTCAGCCGCGCAGTTGCGGCCCAAACGGCCGGCGCCTTTGACGCCGAGATTGAGCCGGTGTTGGTTCCACAGCGCAAGGGCGACGCGATTGCGTTCATCAAAGACGAAGGCCCAGGCAAGGGCGACGCGAGCAAATTTGCAGGTCTTCGGCCCGCGTTCAGCAAAGACGGCACCATCACCGCCGCCAACGCGTCCCCTATCAACGACGGCGCTTCGGCCGTGGTGCTGGCCAGCGAATCCGAGGTGCAGACACGCGGCCTGAAGCCACTTGCCAAGATCATTGGCTACAGCGCATCGGCCCAAGAACCTGCAAAGTTCACCACCGCGCCCGCGCTTGCAAAGATCG
>JAYWGD010000523.1:0-13406 GCA_043778435.1 Myxococcales bacterium
GGTGGTGCAAAGCTATAGGCTCATTGGCTACGAGAACCGCGATGTCGCTGACCGCGACTTTCGAAACGACCACGTCGATGCGGGCGAAGTGGGCGCAGGCCACGCAGTCACGGCATTGTACGACTTGGTGCTCAAACGCGTGGATGCATCGCCCGCCACCGTGCGGTTCCGCTACGCGCCGGCCACTGGAGGCAAGGTGGTGGAGCAGGCACTGATGGTGCCAACGAGCAGTATTTTTGCTCGTATCGATGATGCGCCTTTAAGCTTTAGGTTCACCGTGGCGGTCGCCGGACTGGCCGAAAATTTACGCGCCCATGACAACGCAGCATGGAGCCTCGCCGCGGTGGAAGGCCTTGCAAAGAGCTCGGCGCCGCAAGGCAAAGAGGGTGCAGAGTTCATGCAACTAGTTGCCCGCGCGAAGCAGCTGCGCGGCGGCCCCGTGAGCCAAGTGATTGCGAGCGACAGCAAGGGAGGTGTGCAATGAGCGCCCGCCGGTTAAGGCGCACACTTTTGCTCGCGCTGCTTGCGCTGAGTGCCGCGTGCAGTACGCCAAAGCAAGTGCCGGCCCAAAACCCCGAGGGCGCAATCGTGTCCGAGCGACAAGAGCCCAATGCACGGACCGGGAGCGGGAACGAGCAAGAGAACCGAGTGGGCAACGATGAAAGCGCGCACCGCTACGCGGACTCCCCGAGCGAAGGCCATCTCGGTGATGACAAGGGCGTTGCGCCTGCCATGGAGTCGGAGTTGGCACCAGCGTCGAGTACTGCACCTCGCGCCGCAGCCAAGCGCGCGGCTTCTGACGATAGCTCCAGTGGTCGCGGCGGCGGCGCTGCGTTGGGCTCATCTGCCCCCGGGATGCCACCCCCTGCGCCCATGCCACAGCGCAGAGAGCGACCTGGCCTCGCCACTACGTGGGGCGAAGACCGCTATGCGCCCGTTCATAGTACAAGCTTTGCGCGTGCCAGCTCGGAGCCGATGGCTACGCTTCGTGCACTTTACAATGATCGCAGCGGCACCAGTGTGGCCACACGCGGCGCCTGGAGCGACCCCAACAGTGACATGGGCGCAGGCCCCGTGTCGCTACGCATCGAAGATGGCCATGGCGGCCTGTTCGACAGGCAATTCGCTGGCGGTTCTTGGCACGTGGTGGGCGAGCGCGATGCGCGCTACGTGATCGTGCTGAGCAACCACGGCGGAGCGCGCGTCGAGGCCGTGCTGAGTGTAGACGGCTTGGATGTCATCACGGGCAAGGCCGCAAGCACCGGCGCACGCGGCTACATCGTGGCGCCGTACGGGGAGCTGCGTGTGGAGGGGTTTCGGCGCAGCGACAGCCAAGTGGCCTCGTTCCGCTTTGGGTCGGTGTCGGAGTCTTACGCTGCACGCACCGGCAACGCGCGCAACGTGGGCGTGATCGGACTCGCACTCTTCGAGGAGCAGGAGCCCTCATACATGAGGCCTGAGCCCCCGCCTTACCGCTGCGGCGGGTACCGCTGCGGCCCACCGCGCATGAGCGACGAGCAGCGCTTGCGCGACAGCGCGAATCCCTTCCCCCACGACACGCGATACGCCCAACCTCCGCGCTGACGAGAGCCCCGCCGCAATGCTGTTCTCCATGTCCACGCTGAGGTACCCTCCTGCTTTAGCGTGGACATCTCCGAGGACAAGAAGGACGAACGCGTGCTGGTAGAGCGCGCGCAACAAGGGGACCGCAAGGCCTTGGGGCAAGTGCTCATCATGCATGGGCCGCGCATCTACAAGTTTGTGCTCTTGCCCAAGCTCGGTGTGACGTCGGCGAAGGAGGTACTGAGCGAGGTGTATGTGCGCACTGCCACCACCATCACTCGCTTCGTGTGGCAGGCAAGCGGCTTGTATCCGTACATGAAGACCATCGCAGTGCGCTTGGTGATCGACGAGTTTAGGCGCAAGAAGCGCAGCCCGTTGTGGAGCGGCGAAGACGTCGAACACACGCTGCCAGACACGCAAGAGATCAGTGAAAAAGCAGAACGCGAAGACATAGATGCAAAACGCACACAACTAAGAAATGCCATGGCCACCCTCCACCCCCGCTACCGAGATGTGCTTACCTTGCGCGTGCTCGAGGACCGAAGCCGCGAAGAGGTGAGCGCTATCATGAGCGTGAACGTGGCCACGCTGGATGTGCTCCTAAGCCGCGCCACCAAAGCGCTCAAAGCGGCGCTCGTGCCTGCATCGAAGGAGACGCCATGAGCGCGCACTCGTCCGTTCCCGCCCCCGACGCGCCTTTCACCTCCGAGGAGCTCGCGGAAGCCGAGGCCCTGCAGGGCGCATTGGATGCAAAGCGCACGGATTCGGAAGACGCCCTGCTGCTTCATGAATTGCGTGCACTGCACACGGATGAAGATTTGAGTGAGGCAGAGCACGAGGCGATGATCGCCGCCGCGCTGGGGCATGTAGAAGTGGGCGATGCCGAGCCTGCCAAGCCCGTGCTTCGACTGCTGCGCCGCGTGAGCTATGCGGTGGTACCCACGCTCGCCGCGGCGGCCACCGTGATGTTTGTGATTCGCGGGCGCGAGGCGCGAGCGCCAGCCTCAGCCACATCTGAAACGATGGCCGCGCCGACTGCCACGATTGCCGCGGCTCCGGCCGTGGAGAGCAAAGCTTCCTCTGCGCTGGAAGGGTACGTTGCCAAACAGGAAGAGCGAAAGAAGGCGGAGGGCGCGCTGCTTGGCGGCGGTCCGGAGCCTCCGAACCCTTGGAAGAAGCTCGCCGAAGAAAGCAACTACGCAAAGCCGCCACCTCCCGAGCGCATCGGCGATTCCGTGCCGGGAGGAGGCGCACTAGGTACAGGCTTGGGCTACGGCGCTGGCTCCGGTGGAGGAGCCGCCGGAGCCGCGGCGGGCTCGCTCGCGGGCAAAGCGTATGGGGAGGCGCCGCGCGCACGCGCAGGCGCGGCAGCAAGCAAGGGTGCGGCGGCGGACGACGAGAGCCGATACGACTTCAAGGATGATGCACTTGGTGCTTCAGCGGCAGGGCCTGCTTATCGCCGAGCGGCAGGCGACAAGACGACGGAAGCCCAGTCCGCGCATGCAGCCCCCACCGTACCCCCCGTTCAGGCAGCTCAAACGGCAGCAGCTCCGATGGCAGAGGCCGACAACCGTGCACATGCAGCTCCGGCAGCGAGCGCTCCACTCCGACGGGACGAGAGCAGACCGCAATCGAGCGCCAAGCGGGCAGCGCCAGCAAAGCCAGCACGGGCACGCTCGTGCCAGGAGCGTTGCACCGAGCTCTTAGAGGCACGCAAACGATTGGATGCATCCTGCATGCAGCCCAGTGCCAATGCCAACGTCTGCGCAGATCAGCGCACGTGGCTTGCCTCGCAGCTCACGCAGCACGTTCAAGCCTGCGGCAGCTGCAAATAGTCTGAGCGGGAGCCGACTACTCCGACATCACGAGTGTTAGCAAATCACCAATGGTTCGATGTGCTTCCAGAGGGTGACGAAGCCGCATGCGGCGATGGATCTTGTACACATTTCGACGCCCCTCGCGCGTGTGACTCAGCACTTTTTCCTCTTCCAACTCACGGACGATACGCTGCACTGCTCGCTCCGTAAGCCCTACCTGAGATGCGACTTCGCGCAATGTTAGGGTGGGGTCACGTGACAAGCTGACCAGTACGTGTGTGTGGTTGCTGAGAAAGGTCCAACTTTGGTTCATGGGGATGGAGTCGCTCATCAATCTGCGGCCAGAGAATCTCATTTCTGGATTCAATTCACGAAAATTTATTTACGACACAAAGTTCGTAAATTACCTTGCGCGTATGTCCACCCATGCTTCGCCATCAGGCACCGAACCGAAGACCGCATCTGAAACGATCATTCCTGTAGCTGCGGGCGACGGCATTGGGCCAGAGATCACAGAGGCGGTTTTACGTATTCTTAAGGCCGCGGAACCCTCTTTGCGTTTCGAGCACGTGACCGTCGGGCTGAAGGCGTACGAGTCCGGCTTGCTTGCGGGAATTGGCCAAGACACATGGGATGCGCTCGATCGCC
Source organism: Myxococcales bacterium (assembly GCA_043778435.1). GTDB lineage: Bacteria > Myxococcota_A > Polyangia > Polyangiales > Polyangiaceae > JAAFHJ01. The sequence continues at coordinate 4,029 of JAYWGD010000523.1, forward strand.
ACCACGTCATCTTGAAAGGCCCAATCACCACGCCTCAGGGCGGCGGCTACAAGAGCGTCAACGTCACGATGCGCAAGACGCTCGGCCTCTATGCAAACGTGCGTCCCTGCGTCTCCTATCACCCACACGTGCAGGCCCTGCAGCCGAAGATGAACCTTGTCATCGTTCGAGAGAACGAAGAGGACACCTACGCCGGCATTGAACATCGCCAATCCGACGAAGTGTACCAATGCCTCAAGCTCATCACACGACCGGGATGCGAACGCATCGTGCGCTACGCCTTCGACTACGCACGGTTGCACGGCCGCAAACGCGTGACGTGCATGACCAAAGACAACATCATGAAACTCACCGACGGGCTTTTTCATTCGGTATTCGACGAGATTGCCGAGCAATATCCGGACATCCAAGCCAACCATATGATCGTGGACATCGGTACCGCACGGGTGGCGTCACGGCCCACAGACTTCGATATCATCGTGACCGCGAATTTGTACGGCGATATTATGTCTGACGTGGCAGCCGAGGTTTCGGGTTCAGTCGGCCTTGCAGGCTCCGCCAACATTGGCCGGCATGCATCGATGTTCGAGGCAGTGCACGGTTCAGCCCCCGACATTGCGGACAAGGATATCGCAAACCCATCTGGGCTCCTGCAATCGGCCGTGATGATGCTCGTGCACCTCTCGCACAATGGGGCTGCAACCCTCATTCAAAACGCATGGCTTCGCACCCTTGAAGAAGGCGCGCATACCGCAGACATTTACAACGCGGCTACCAGTTCTCGCAAAGTTGGCACGCAAGCGTTCGCGGATGCCGTGATTGCCAATCTAGGACAGCGCCCAACGTCCATCACTGCGGTGGATTATCAAAGCACACCCGCCCACGTTGACCTTCCCGATACGGAACGAACGAAGCCTCGACAACGTGCGATCAAACGCCTTGTAGGGACCGATGTTTTTCTCAATTGGGATGCTCCGGTGCGCGATCCGAATCTGCTGGGTTCGTTGGTCGAGCAATGTGCGGGCCCAGAATTCAGGCTCGCCCTCGTGACCAACCGAGGCGTAAAGGTGTATCCTGCAGGAAACCCTCAGACGCTGCTCACGGATCACTGGCGGTGCCGCCTCATGCTCACGGATGCTCACGCCGATTCTCACGCGGTGGCGCGCGTTCTTATGCGCCTGGGTGATGCCACGATGGATGTCGTAAAGACGGAGAACCTCTATGAATTCGATGGCGTTCGTGGTTTCTCCATGGCACAGGGGGAATAGTGTGATGATCGTCAACCAAAAGTCTGTGCCTGTTTTCTTTGCGGCCTTCGCGGTGTTTGGCGGTGATGTGAAAGCACAGTCACTGATTGTCGGCATTCCCAGCACGGACACAACAAGGCCCGGCGTCACCATGATCGCCCATGAGTCTCAGGTCAACACGTGGTCTTACCCGAAACCCTATTGGAACTCCTTCACGTTTGCGACCCGCGGAGTTTCGGAGAATGTCGAGGTTGCCGCAACGCTCTACGGTCTGAGCAGACCAAGCTCTGGTCCCTTGGTGGTGGCAGCGGGTTACAAGATGCGCGTCCCCCTTGCGGAAGGGTCACTTTGGGAGCCAACGCTTGCGTCGGGGCAGTTTCTTGCGGCTTCGCTAAACGGCACATCGATTGGTGGTTGGGGTTTCGGTGTTGGGAGTCTGCGTCTTCCCGAGCTCAACACACGTTTTACTCTTGGTCTTGCCACGGGTACCGCTCAAGTCTTCGGCCGGCCCGTGGCCACGGTCATTGCAGGAATCGAACAGCCCTTCTCCAAGCAATGGAGCTTTGTTGCAGATTGGATGTCAGGCGATCACGCTTTGGCAGCGCTTATCACAGCGGCGCAGTGGACGCCCACGCATGGTTTCGTCATTATCGCGGGACCCAAGTTTCCCAACACGCCCGCAGCAGGCCCCACCGCTGCCATGGTCGAAGTGACGCTCGAGTTCTAAGCAAAAAGCGCCGCCAGCGTGAATCGCTGGCGGCGCTTTCGAGCAGTCTTTTTGCTTCTCAGTAACGGTATGCGTCGGGCTTGAATGGCCCTTCTTGCTTTACGCCCAAGTACTTGGCTTGTGTGTCATTGAGCGTGGTGAGCTGCACGCCCAATTTGCCGAGGTGCAAGCGCGCGACCTTCTCGTCCAAGATCTTCGGGAGCACGTAGACTTCGCCCGCCTTGTAGTTCTTGGCGTTCTGCCAGAGCTCGATTTGCGCGATGGTCTGGTTGGAGAACGACGTAGACATAACGAACGAAGGATGTCCCTCGGCGCAACCCAAGTTGACCAAGCGACCACGTGCGAGCACGGTGATGCGACGACCGTCGGCGAACAAGAACTGATCGACCTGTGCCTTCACGTTCACTTCGGTGACGTCCTTGCTTTGCTCGAGCCAAGCAATGTCAATCTCCGTGTCGAAGTGACCGATGTTGCAGACGATGGCTTGGTTTTTCATCACGCTGAAGTGCTCGGCGCGAATGATGCTGCTGCAGCCCGTGGCGGTCACAAAGATGTCGGCGAGCGGAGCGGCCGTTTCCATCGTGACAACCTGGTAGCCTTCCATGGCTGCCTGAAGCGCGCAGATTGGATCGATCTCGGTGATCATCACGCGTGCGCCCAACGCACGAAGCGCCTGCGCGCTGCCCTTGCCCACGTCGCCGTAACCAGCCACAACGGCCGTCTTGCCGGCGAACATCACGCCCGTGGCACGCTTGAGGCCATCGCCCAAGGATTCGCGGCAACCGTAGAGGTTGTCGAACTTGCTCTTGGTGACCGAGTCGTTGACGTTCATGGCTGGCACTTTAAGCGTGCCGAGCTTGGCCATCTCGTACAAGCGGTGCACGCCCGTGGTGGTCTCTTCCGAGATGCCGCGAATTGGATCGCTGCCCGTGAAGAGCTCAGGGTGCTTGGTGTGCGCGAGGACGGTGAGGTCGCCGCCATCGTCCAAGATCATATTCGGGCCCTTGCCACCGGCGAAGGCGAAGAGCTGCTTGGCGATGCAATCCTCATACTCGGTCTCAGTCATGCCCTTCCATGCAAACACTGGCACGCCTGTGGCGGCGATGGCTGCTGCGGCCTGGTCGACGGTGCTGTAAATGTTGCAACTGGTCCAGGTCACTTCAGCGCCCAAGGCGGTAAGCGTCTCGATGAGCACGGCCGTCTGCGTGGTCATGTGCAAGCAGCCAGCGACGCGAGCGCCCGCGAGTGGCTTGGAAGCACCGAACTCGGCACGAAGCGCCATCAGGCCAGGCATTTCGCTCTCGGCGATCGAGATCTCTTTACGGCCCCAAGCCGCCATACCGATGTCTTTAACCTTGTAGTTCATGTTGGATTTCCCGCCGGTGGCTTGTGCATTCGAGAGAACAGTGGATTCTTGCATGCGCGGCACCCTAGCGAAGGCGCGCGCGCACGTCACGCGCTGCCTACACAATTTGTCTAGGACATCGCCTAGGAGTCTGATGCGACCCATTAGCTGCCTGTTTTGCGAAACAAGGGCGTTGTTTCCCTCGGTCGCACGCGCACCATTGAGCGTGGCGCGCGGTGGGTGCTCACGCGATTGCGGCCTCCATTTTTGGAGACATAGAGCGCCTCGTCGGCCGACCTGAACAAGCTGTCCCAATCTTCGCCGCTGTCCGGAAAGGTGGAGATTCCAAGAGAGCACGTGACCGAGAGAGGCCCTTTTGTGGTGGGGAACACGGTGGCTGCAAACTCCTGGCGAACGCGTTCCGCAAGTAGATTTGCTCCCTCTTGGTCGGTTTGCTCGCAAAGGATCACAAACTCTTCGCCGCCAAAACGCGCCACGATGTCGGTGCTTCTCTTCTGTCGCGCGAGCAAAGCTCCTAGGCCCTTGATCACTTGATCGCCCACATCATGCCCATAGGTGTCGTTCACGCGCTTAAAGTGATCGATGTCGACGACAATGGTGGCAAGCGGACGGCCAAAGCGTCTTGCGGCCTCTACTTTTTGCGCCGCGGCCTCGAGCATGGCGCGCTTGTTGAGCAAGCCTGTCATGCCGTCGGTGGTGGCCATGGTCTCCAGATGCGTCACCATGCGGGCGTTGGCCATCGACACCGCCATATGGCTCGCCAGCACCTCCAGCGTGCCGCGCACAGAACTGGCAAACGCGCCCGAACGCTTGGCACCCAACACCAAGGTTCCGATCGTCTGATCGCGCAACGTGAGCGGAAAAACGAGCAAGCTTGTCGTCTTCGGCCAAGCCATGCCGCGGGCGAATACGACGTGCTGTGTGGCATCCAACTCGCCGCGGTAGGGCAACGGAAAGCGGTTCTGCACCACCATCGAGACCAAGCCCTGATTGTGCGTGAAATGGCTGCCCGTGAGGGCTCGTACAGCGACATCGTCGGCCTCCACCGCGGCCACATGATGCCGCAATGTAGTGGGGTCGAAGGTTGTCACGGCCGCAACATCGAAATTGGCGATCTCACGCGCGGCGCGAACCCCCGCTTGAATCACATCGCGCTCCGTCATCGAACCGGCAAGCTCCTGCACGGCGCGGTAGAGTTTGTCCTGCTCCGTGCGCGTGCGCTCCAGCTGCAAAAAGGTGCGCTCGTTTTGCACCGCGCGCAAACAGTGTTTTGCAGCCTCCTCGGCCACGCTCACGTCTTCGTCCGAGAAGGGCACATCACGCGTGCGATCCAAAACAAGTAGCCCAAGGGACTCGCCGCGAGCCGACAAAACGGGCACCGCAAGAAGCGTCCGCACGGGGCATGGCACCCGGTAGTAGGGCACGCGATAGGCAGCTTTTAGCCTGTCCAAACGCACGGGCTCCCCGCGCGACTCGACCACGGCGAGCACGCCGTCTCCAACCGCGATGGGCTCGTCGACCACATCGTCGCTTACTGTTGCGCACTCGCTAATGCGGTAGCTCTTGCCGTCGCCGGAGCGCCACAAAAGCACAGCCGTGTGCAGGCCCATCGACGAGCGAAGCAATGACAGTGCATAGTACACCGACTGCCGAATCTCTTCCACGCTGCTGCGCGTGAGCGAATCTTCCGCATCTTCAGCGCCGCTCATCGCCGTGCCTGAGAGCCGGTAACCTCTCGCTTGTGCATGCATGCGCTCAATCTCCAGATCGACCTCGGCGCGCGTGGAGACACGCAAGCGTAAAGTCTCCACGCCAAGCGCGACTGTGTGCAAAAGGGCCACCGCGATGCACAACGCAGAGCGCACGGCGAAGCCTTCATAGCGGCCATCAAAGGCCACGACACACAGCAGCCCATCGAGCAATACCGCATAGCCAGACACCACAAGAGCCACCTGCGGGCGCGCGAACGCAGACACGCACGCAATGAGTACGTAGAGCAAACCGGAGGCACGAACATCCAGCGTTCCGTAGGTTTGCGCGAGCACCGCATCCACAAAGAAGACGAGCCAAAGGCCCATCTTTAGCTCGCGCCCAAAATGCACATCGCCAGCTGCGCGGGCACGCGTCACACCTCCGTACAATGCCAGCGCAAGTGCCAAAGCCCACGACATCGGGCGCGCAATGCCCGTGACAGAATGGCCGCGCGACACCAGCCATCCCGTGGCCACAGCAAGCAGTCCCCAGCCCACAAACGAGCGGCCTGCGCGCCTCGCCACAAGCATTCCGCGCACCAGGGCATCCATGTCTCTTGCCTACGAGATTTTGGGCGAGCCGGCCAAGTTCCCAGAGCGACTATCGACTCAAGTAGAAACCGGCCGCGCACACCGCAACGACGAACGCCGACGCAATGGCAAAAAGTCGTTGTGCGGCCTGTAGATCCGGATTTTTCGTACTCACTGCAGCGGGGGTTCCATTGGCGAGAGCATGGCCGCGCCACGAGGGTGAGATGCTGCCACCCACATCAGGGCGAGGTCTCTGCTTTTGCTGCAACCACATCGTCGAACATGCCTTCGAACAATGCGCTGCTCAAGTAACGCTCTGCCAGATCGGGCAACACCACCACGATGGTCTTGCCGGCAAACGCAGGCTCATTGGCCAAACGAATGGCCGCTACGGCGGCTGCACCGCAAGAAATGCCCACAAGCAATCCCTCCTCGCGCGCAAGCCGACGGGCCATCTCGATGGACTCTTCGTTCGTCACCAGCTCGACGCGATCGATGAGGGAAACATCTAAATTTCGAGGTACGAAGCCAGCACCAATGCCCTGAATTTTGTGCGGCCCGGGCTGCAAAGGTTCACCGGCGCGAGCCTGCGAAATCACTGGTGAATGCGCGGGTTCTACCGCCACAGAAACAATGGCTTTGCCGCGCGTATTTTTAAGATAACGCGACACCCCCGTGATGGTGCCTCCCGTCCCTACACCGCAGACCAACGCATCAATCTCACCATCCGTATCATCCCAAATCTCGGGCCCCGTGGTGCGCTCGTGAATCTCGGGGTTGGCGGCGTTCTCGAACTGGCGCATCAGCACGTAGGTCTCGGGAGCTCCTGCAGCCAGCTCTTCTGCTCTCGAAATCGCGCCCTTCATGCCCTGCGCGCCGGGCGTAAGCACCAACTTGGCGCCCAAAGCGGTGAGCACTTTGCGACGCTCCATGCTCATGGTCTCGGGCATGGTGAGCACGCAGGCATAGCCTCGCGACGCCGCTGCAAACGCGAGGGCAATGCCCGTGTTGCCACTTGTCGCCTCGAGGATCACTTTGCCGGGCGTGAGCAAACCACGCTTTTCGGCATCCCAAACCATCGCAGCACCGATTCGACACTTCACCGAATAAGCCGGATTGCGGCCCTCGATTTTGGCGAGCACCGTGCCGCCTGCACCCGCTGTTACGCGGCGCAAACGCACTAGCGGTGTGCGGCCAATGGCTTGTGAATTGTCGTCGTAAATGCGTTTGGTCGACATGGTCTGGGTCCTTCGTTTGGCAATAAGACACACCGCTTCGGAGCACACTGGAGCGCTCGAAAAACTGTCCTAACAGCCACCCGCGCACTTCGCGGCCAGCGACGGACACGTGCTTACCGGAATGCTCGACTGCGGAGGCCGCGGGATCGAACTCAGATAAATCGAAAGCGGAAACGCGCCGTCTCCTACCGTGGCCGTTGCGCAACCAATCAGCACGTCTTGTGCGCCTTGCGAGGGCCGTGTGGCAACAACAAGGATCGAAGTCGCGGGATCGCCAAAAGATGCCTGAAAGCTCTGCGGAAACAGAGCCACATCACAAACTGTTTTGCTCGGAACGGACGCCACCAAAGTCGCATTTTCGGCGAATTGTCCGTTGAGACGATCGCGAATCAGGTCCAGACATGCGTAATTTCGAAACGCAAACACCTCAAGGTTCTCAACATAGAGCGCGGCATTCTCTGACGGAAACACCACAGAATACTGCAAATTCGGAACCTTCTCGGGCCCAAGCGCGCATGCTCCCAGCGCGCCAAAAAAGAGCGCAACGAAACCCGACGATACAACCTTGGAAAGGCGCGACATCACTGAAGCTCTCCCGCCTTGATGGCCCGCGTAATCACAAGTTGGTCCGTCTCCACGCGCCACACCTGAAAGCCCGTGACGACGTCGCCCTTGGCGTCGAAGTCGCAATCACCCGAGGCGCCATCGTAATTCACGTTGCCACCATCCGAGATTGCACGAATGGCATCCGGCAAGGTCAGCGGCGTGTAGGCGTCGCCGCCCGACGCAACAGCTCGCAGTGCATCACGAAGCGCGGGCCCCTGCGCTCCCTTGGACTGATGCGCCGCCAGCGCCATCAGGATGGCGGCATCGTAGGTCGAGGCAAAAAAGGAAGCGGATTTGCCCGCAGCCACCGTGGCCGGATCATAGCCCGAAAGCACGCTCAGCCAATGGTTGTAGGCGGTCCGAGAAGCATCGGGCGCCGGCACGGCTCCCACAAAATTTCCGGCGGGCTTAGAGGCAGTGCCAATATTTTGATTGGCCGCTTGAATGAACTTTGTCGAGTAGAGCGCTTCAGGACCCACGCGAAGTTGCAAGCCATTAAAAACCGCCTCCTCGGTCGTGGCCAACGTGCGTAAAAACGCGGAGGCACCGCTTTCGTAGGCAAGCACGGCCAGGCAATCCACGCCTTTTCCCTTAAGGAAGGCGACTTCGGTTGCGAAGTTGGAACCCGAAGTCTCGGAGCTTGGAGGCTCGAATGCCGAGACGGTGGTCCCACCGCCTTCGGCAAGCCAGGCCGCCTTCAGGCCGTCTTTGAGACCTTGTTGGTAAGGTCCTTGCGTGGAGAAGATCCCAAGTCGTTTGCAAGTCGTGGTGCTGTTCGCGAACGTGCCTCGCGGACCATTTTTGAGAATGTTCACCAACGCCTTGACCTGGCGGCTATCAGGCGGCGCGGTGCGAAAAAAGAAACCACTGAAGCTCCCCGAGGCAGTGAGCGAGTCTGCCGTGGCGGACGGCGAAATGACAACCCGTTGATTGGCTGCGATCCAATCGCCGAGGGCCGCAACCTGACCGCTGCCCACGGGGCCAAGCATGCCGATGGTTTGCTTGGCGACAAGACCGTCGGCAACGCGCAACAAGACCCCGGACCCCGTGTTCACATCTGCATTGCTGTTGTCGTCCACAATGTCGAATGACACGGGCCGACCACCAAGAATGCCACCACTCGCGTTGATGTGATGCTCCGCCATCCGCACCGCAGCGCGCAGGTCTTGTGTCGTCGACGCAAGACCACCGCTGAAGCCCATCGAGACCCCAATCGTCACGGGTGCTTTGCTCGATGGAGCGGGGCCCACAGGATCGCCGCAAGCGCTCAACGTGAGCGCCCCAAGCGCCAAAGAAACGGCAGTGCTCAAGGCAAGCGTGGATGTTTGCATCACTCTAATTCAACTCCACCGTACGTACTGTTGACTCACCTGATTTGACCTGCACGGTCACCGTTTTGCTAAGACCTTTGTCTGGGTTCTCGAGGGTGAACGTGTGCGGCCCAGCAGACAGCGAAACCCGATTGAGCGGTGTCACGCCCAACGCTCGGCCGCCCTCGCTCACGCGGCTCCAAGGCCGCGAATCGAGTGTTAAAAAGCCTGGCTCTTCCTTCACTGGCTCAACCGTGGTTTTGGTTGCAGTTTTGACCGGCAACACGGGGGTTCCTTGAACCGCTTGCGCAGCACGCGGACGTACGGGCGTACCACCCTCGGGCACAAGCACGGGAGGCGCGGGGAGCACTGTGGTTTGCGCCAACGCCGTTGGAGGCGCGGGAGGCTCGACGGCCACCGCAGTCGGAGGCTTCACCACGGAGGTCTGCTCCTTCTGCCCACCAAAAACCCAGATAGAGACCGCCGCCACCATGGCGAGTCCGCCCAAGGCCACAGCCGGCAGGAGGGATGAAGACCCCGCTGCGCCAGGCGAGGTGCCGCCGGGCGCGGCAAGGGTGCCCGTACCTGCCGCATACACTATC
>JAYWGD010000524.1:0-13402 GCA_043778435.1 Myxococcales bacterium
CCTTTGTCTATGATTCGATGCTCGCCAATCGCGACCACATCGCGCTCGCGGCCCGGCCTCGCTTGGGCGAGGAGATTGTGCGTCTCTTGCGAGGCGGCGAGGCCCAGCACTCGATGTGGTTGCTTTGGGACACGGGCGCCATGCACATCTTGTTGCCTGAGCTGGCCGCCTTTTTGGACGACCACGGTGTGGTGAATGGCCCCGCGGAGCGCTTCTGGCTGCGCATGAACGCCTTGGATGCCTTCATCGATGAACACGGTGTTCCGCACGACTTTATGTTGTGGACGGTGCTTTTGTTCGACGTGATCGCGGAGGCGGTGGCTGGAGCCGCCGATGCGCGTGCAACGCTCGAGGACTTTTTGGAGCATCTCATTGCGCGCGTCTCGATGCCCAGGCGCGTGGCCGATGCAGTACGGAGAATCTACATGCACCTGCCTGCTATTGCCTCGGGGCGAGGTCGCACATGGCAGGGGTCGGACTTTTTTGGGCCAGCGCTCGATGTGCTCGAAGTGCACACCACGATGCGAGGCGTAGGGCGCGAGAAGGTGGATGCGCTTCGTGAGCGATACGGCGTGCGAGCAGCGGCTCCAGTGGCGGCCGCTCCCAAAAAGATGCGCCGTCGCCTCCGCGGACCTCGCCGCTAGCCGGTGTAGGCCGCAGGTCTGAGCGTGTCCAAGTCGCTGTTGTCCTCATCGAGGGTGTATGCAGTTGCTTTGGCGATCACGCGAGAAGGCAGGCCTGCGCCCGAACTGCTTGGCGCGCCGCTGCCGTTGGGCGAACGCTGGGGCCGTTTCAACGTGCCTTGCTCAATCTGCAGCAACACCCGATCCCACTTTTGCGCATAGGTGCCGAACTTCTGGATCACGTTCTGCACACGAAAGCGCGTGGCCGTGGCCCGCACAGGTTCACGTCGCAATTGCATCACGGCAGCATCCAGTTCTCTTCGAGGTTGCAACGGCAACTTGCGCTCAAACCCCGAAAAATACATGTCGTACTGAACCTTGAGCTTCTCAATCCGGTCCTCCACGGAGCGAAGTGCAAGGTCCAATTCGGCAGGCGTCATAGCTTAAGTTTGACCCTCTTCTGCGCAACGGCAAGCGACAAAAAACGTGTAGTATTCAACCGTATCGTCGCTCAAACAATGCCGCGAGCTCGGGCCTGCCGCGCACCAATTCAAGCGTGTGATCGGCGTGGTGGTGGGCGTAGCCATTGCCGATCAGCAAATCGACATCTTTGCCGCAGCCTTCGGCGCCCAATGCCGCGCGCGTGAAGCTGGTGGACATCGCGAAGAAGTACACGACGCCGCGATCGCGCGTGGCGAGGATGGATGCGAGCTCTGCCCCCTCTACATTCACGCAGGAGAATGTGACATCGACCTCGGAGCCTCCGGTTGCACGAAGCACGGCCTCTCGGACGGCTACGGCGTCGGTGGCATCGGCTTCGAACACCGCATCACAGATGCCCAAGGCACTCAGTTCGTCCGCGAAGGGTGTGTGATTTTCGATGCCGTAGACATGGCCCAATGGACCCACGCGCCTTCGTGCTTCGGCCGCGCACAACACACCACTTTTGCCTCCGGCACCGAGTACCAACACGCTTTGCCCCGGGTGCGTCCATCGCGCCACTTGTGGGGCGGCGCCAGCGACATCAAAAAGCGCCAAAGCCAATCGATCAGAAAAATCGCTGGGCATCACAGCATAGGGACCGCTTGCGAACAACACGGCTTCGCCTTGCACATCGAGCTGCGCACTGACAGCGCGCACGGCCTGGACCGAATCGATTCGCAGCGGCGTGAGCGACAGCGACACGAGCGTGGCCACGCGATCGCCCGGACGAAGTGTGCCGAAACTTGGGTGCCCAGGCGTGATCTGCAAGACGCGGCCAAGCAGCATTCCGCCCGAGCCCGTCACCGGATTGTGCTGCTTGCCGCGGGCGTTCACGGTCTCGATTACTTTTGCGGGCACGCCTTCGGCGGAGCCGACCTGTTCCTCCATCTGCCTAAAGCTTGCGGCGTCCACATTCAGGGTTTGCACGTCAAGCAGCAACTCACCGTCAAAAAGCGACGAAAAATCATTGTTTAGCCGCTCGGCTGGCTGCGGCAGTCCGCCTGAAGGAGAGAGGGTACGGTGTGTGCCGTAAGTGTGGCCGGTCGCCAAAACGGGGCGGGGCGAGAAATTCGCGGTCGTCATGAGAAGGACTATGTATCGCGACTTGCCCCGAATCAAAAATGATCGATACGCTAGAGGGTGCGGTGGGCACTTTGCTCTCCCCATTAAGAGATCGGTTCGGTCATGCAAGAGCCTTCCTCCAAGGCCAAAACCCAGAGTTTCACCATGGCGCCACCCAGGTTTTTGCTTCGCTTTATCAGCGGAAAATACCAGGGCGGGGAGTACGCCGTTGTGCCCGGAAAAGACGTGTTCGTGGGGCGCGGCAGTGAGCTTGAGATCGTGCTCGTCGAAGACATGGTGAGCCGAAAGCACGCGCGATTCTTTTCCGAGGACAGCGGCGTGTATGTCGAAGATCTCAATTCGACCAATGGGACGTTCGTGAACGGCGAAAAGATCAAGCGCGCGCAGATTCACGAAGGTGATCGCGTGCTCATTGGGACGAGCATTCTCAAGCTTGTGCTTTCGGATGGCGGCCTCGCGGCCTCAATGCCGGCGCCGCCTGCGACACCAAGTGCTCCGACGTCCGAAGAAGCGTTGCGGCCAAGTCTGCCGGGGCCTCGGGCTGGGGCGACTCGCACCATGACAGGAAGCATCGAAGAGATCCCGCTACCTGATCTTCTGCAGTTGCTTGGCTCCTCGCGCAAATCCGGTTGTTTGCACGTACGCGCGACGGGCGAGGATTACGGCCAAATTTATTTGCGCAAAGGCGTCATCGTGTTCGCAAGCTTGCATGGTGCATCCGACTTGCCGGCCATCAAGGCCTTGTTTCGAATCCTGACGTGGGACAAGGGCTTATTCGACCTGGACACCGGGGAGGTGCCCAGTTTCGACACGCGGGAGCTCGAGTTGGATGTTCAGGAAGCGCTGATGGAGGGAATGCGTCAGCTCGATGAATTCAATGAAGTCAAATCGGGGCTACCGGCCATGAACGAGCGCATTCAAATCGCATCGCCCTTGCCCTTGAGGTTGCGCGAACTCCCGCCAGAGCTTCTCGATACGTTGGAGTTCGTACTTGCTCCCTGCGCCGTGGTGAGTGTCTTCAATCGCTCCTCACTTGCCGACGTAGATACAGCAAAAAACCTTATCAAACTGATCGACAAGGGTGTAGTTCAGCGACAAGTGTAGCAGCGCGACGCCAAGCTTTGGCGTGTGGGGAAAGGGCCGTGGCCGTGGACAGTGATCTCAACGATTCCATTCAGCAACTGCGCCGCATTTTTGAGTCGCGTCGTTTGCCCCTGACTCTTGGTGAATTGTCCTCTACCGAAGTGGATGTACTACGCAAAGAGTTGAGGCTGCCTCCGCGCTACCGCTCGTTTTTGCGTGAGTGCAACCCCGTAGAATTTGAGTCGGTAACGCCTGTAGAGCGCATCCGTTTTTTTTCTGGTTCGGAATTGAGCGTGGAGCAGAAGCGATTTCGTCTGCCCGATGGTGTTCTGGACCCATCCTGGAAGAGCTCGTGGGTCGTGATTGGTGAGAGCACCCTTTTGGGCGATCCCTATTTCCTGGATGTAGATCGCGAAGACGCTGAGGGTGACTGTCACGTGTATACTGCAATGAGTGGCGAAGTGCGTTGGGTACCCACACTTGCAGGGTCGTCGTTGGCGCAATTTTTTGCGATCATCTCCGCCGCGATGGACTTGGCCAAGGGCTTTGCCGAGGGAATCATCGATGTGGATGACGAAGCAAACTTTAGAGAAAACTTGGCGCCGCGTGTGCGCGTCATCGACAACGCCGCGGCCAAAGCAGGACATTGGACATGACTGAGCAAGCGTATTTGAAGAGCCAGTTTCGGCCCTGCGGAATCGATCACGCTTACGGACCCACTGTTCACTTGCTCGACGATCCGCTCGCATGGACCCGCCTTGCCAGATTGTGCTCGCAAGTCACGACTCAACCTGAAGTGGGGCGCTTGGTGCGCTGGCTCTATGAGCGCTTGTCCGACGTGGTGCTGTCAGCCGAGTTGCCGCGCGAGCGCGTTGATGTCCCAACACGTATGGCCGCGCATTTGCCAGAGGGCGTGTACCGCGGACTCGCGATCGCCCGCAGTACCAAGGCTGTGACAGTGGGCATTGCGCGCGCGGGCACGCAGCCATCGCAGGTCATCTACGATCTTATGAACGAGGTGCTGGACCCAAGCTTGGTGAGGCAAGACCACTTGTTTATGTCCCGAGAGACGGACAACAACGGCAAGGTCATAGGCGTGAGCTGGCACGACGCCAAGATTGGCCGCGATGTGGAGGGACGTTATGTCTTGTTCCCCGACCCGATGGGCGCTTCTGGCTCGTCGATGGTGAGCGCCATCACGCACTACAAGACCAAGCTCGATGGGGCTCCTGCGCGCATCATTGCAATGCATCTCATCGTGACACCCGAATACTTGCGCGCGATGCGGGATGCTCACCCTGATGTGGTCGTCTATGCGCTCAGGCTCGATCGTGGCTTGTCTCCGGCTCATGTGTTGTCTGCCCGTCCAGGCGAGCATTGGGCATTGGAACGCGGCTTGGACAGTCGCTCTTACATTGTTCCGGGTGCTGGCGGCGTGGGTGAGATTCTCAACAACGCCTGGATTTGAGCAGCATTTTCGCTGACGGGTACGCGCGCTACTGGTGGCGCCAGTTGTGTGTGCTGGCCAGCCCAAGGTAGTCGGGCACGCCGCGCCAAGTGCGTGGTGGTCGTGCGTCAGAGGCATGCTGAAGCATGGCCTCGTGCCAGATCTTCAATGCGGCTTGTGTCGTGTGCATGCTTGCATTCTGCAGTATGTCTTCGGCGATGGGGGCCGCGCTTGTGAGAACGCCGCGCGCAACGAGCTCGTTGTAGCTACGCGCGAGTTGGTCGCCATCGAACAGATGTCGTTCGACCATGGCACACGCCACCGAGCACAAGCCCTTGCCGTCCAACCATCCTGAGTCGAAGCATATATGTGCGGCTTGCATGTAGTTGTAAAAAGGAACGACACGTGGGCCATAGGGAGCAAATCGCGCAAGTGCAGTGCGTCGCTCGAGATGAATCAGAATACGAGAAACATGGCCGGCCCCCGAGAGCTCTGTGGCCAGCGACACAATGCGGGCAATGTCGTCATCGTAGGCGCCGGCCAGATGCAATACCTCGGCGAGCAAGGGCATCTCGATGTTCCCAGCCATGATGTCGCCGGCCAGTGAGTAGATGAACGTGTCTGCCTCGCTGTCGTCGCCCAAAGCCAATACACGCACGCGACGGGCGTGTCGCAACGTGGCAAGAGCGGCGGGCAATTTGTATCCAATCTGGCCTCGCACAGCGCGGAATCGGAGGCGCAGCACGTTGGCCACATTTGGCTTCAGCGTGAGCGAATCGATGGTGACATTGTCCAAGCGAAACTTGCGTGCGATGACCCCACCCATCTGCCGCGGGCTGCCGGAGATAATGTGAGTTTGAGCGCCAAATTCCCTCGTCGCCGACATGAGGCTGTCGGCACCAACATGAGTGCGCTTGCTCGCCGAGCCTTCAAAGGCGGCACGCAGCAATTCACGCGCAGAATCAAAGTCGGTGCGCAGGTAGGTCTTGTCGAGATCCCACCAGCTTAGAGCAGTTTCCATTTGGGCTGATCTCCGCATTTCGCCTTCGTTGGCTTCTGCGCTCCGGTCACCGCGTAGCGATCTCGCTTAGGTCCGGGCTGCCCTGCCGAAGCGGCGACGCTCAACCCAACTGGAAACCGCTCTACGTGCTTCATGTTCCGCGCGCTCTCGCACTTGCTCGCGCATTGCCTGCGAGCTCTAGACGGACACGCAAGGACTCGCCTTCGTCGCCATACTTGCGCGCGTCGTCTGCCCGACCACGTGCGGACGCAAGTTCCGACAAGCGCATGAGAACGCGCACGCGATCCTGCGCGCTCGCCACGCCCATGTCGAGCAGCTCGCGCAAGGTACCCTCGGCTCCCTCATGCTGCTCGGTGTTTGCGAGCGCGTCGGCGAGTTTGAGCGAGAAAAGCACGAGAGCGTCCTCGGGAGCATCCAGACTACCGCGTGAGATCTCGGCGCGGATGAGCTGAAGTGCCGTGCGCAATGCACCCACTTGAAGAAGGGCATCGTCGCGCTCGGTGGCTTCTGCTGAAACGCGTTCGAGCAGCAAAAGTGCTTGGAATGCGTTGTGCGCTTGGGCCTCGTGGGCGGCGCGGGCCGACATTGGCAACATGTGTTCCTCGTCTGCGCGCAGGGCCGCTTCGTGCAGCGCGCGGCGAGCCTCGCTTGGAACTTCGGCAAGTACCAAATCCCGAACCATAGGGTGACTCATCGCAAGCATCGTGCCGTGGGCGGTACGGACGGAGCGCACGAAACCCATGCGCACCAGTCGTGCGCCGGCATCGGTCACGGAAAGCACATCGGGCAACATTCGCCTCAGAACCGCGGTGCTCGTCTCATCGCCAAAAACAGCAATGGCTTGCAGCGTTTTGCGCGCGGCGGTATCGAGCCGTTCGATGCGGCGCGCCAAGAGGTCGCCCAGACGCGCTGGAGGAAGACCTGTCTGCTCGGTGACAAAGCGCCTCGCATGCTCAATGTAGAGTGCATGTATGCCGCGGCCGCCGGACGAAGCTCCAGGAGGCAACGCATTGCCCTGCATGAGATTTTCGGCGCCTGTGGCGGAAAGGCCAATCAATCGACGCACCGGCTGATTGCGATCTTGTGCGTGGGCGTCGCTTGGCAAACGTGCATAAACCACCAAGCCTTTGCGTCCGGCGGAAGGGGTCGCTCCGGCCAGCCATGCGTCGGTGGCGGCGAGCGTCGCGCCGTCGGTCGCGTGGACGTCGTCGACCAACACCACGACAGTGCCCGTGGAGGCGCGCGCCTCAGCTTGGCTCCAACACCAATCCACAAGCGTTGCCACGGATGCGCGTCGCTCTGCGCGCGACAGCGCTGGCTTGGTATCGCTTGGAAGGTACGCCATGCCGTTCACGCCTTGCAGCGCCAAGTACCCCACGCGCGCCAAACCTGGGGCACTGGCAAGCGCCGCACGCAGCGCTGTTTCTGAGTTTGCTCCAAGCAAGCCCATCACCAGCTGGTGAAGCCCATGCTCTGAAACCAATGCATGGGAGGGGTGCGGTGACAGAGAGACAACAACATCGCCGAGGCGCGAGCAACGCTCTGAAAACTCTGAAAAAAGACGTGTTTTCCCGATTCCGTGCTCGCCAACAACATGCGCGATTTTGATGGCGTTGAACGCATCCGAGCGTCGAGATTCGAGCCAAGTCAAGTCCAGCTCGCGCTCCACAAGAGGCATTGGAGCATGCGTGGGGGCATCTGCCACAAGAGCTGTGTCCAGCGATGCCAAGGCTGTGGGGAACGGCGTCAACGTTTCGTGTGGCGCATCGGTTGGCATGGAGCGCGCAAGCGGCGCACCGCATTCGCCGCAAAACTTTTGGCGCGCAGAATTGGCCGAGCGACACACTTTGCACATGGCTGCTCGCACACTGCTGGGCGATTCGTCGGGTGCCTTGAGTGCGTCTTTAAGCGCAGCGGCAAACTCGTCCGCATCGCCGAATCGATGTGCGGGCTCCTTCGCCAGGGCCATCATGCAAACATCGGCCAGCGCATCCGAGATCGCGCGTCCGGGTGCGCGCACGCGAGGATCTGGAACGGGCTCCGTCATATGCAAAAGCACCGTAGCGGTGGGCGATTCCGACTCGAATGGCAGGTGGTTGGTAAGCAACTGAAACAAGATCACGCCTACGGCGTACAGGTCGGTGCGTGCGTCGAGTTCGTCTCCGCGACCTTGTTCGGGGCTCATGTATTCTGGCGTGCCGCAAACGATACCCGGACTGGTAATTGACGGCATCGCCGAGACCTTCATTTTGGCCAAACCGAAGTCGACCACTTTGACAAAGTCTATGCCGGAGCGAGAAGGCTCAAGCACAATGTTTTCCGGTTTGAGATCGCGATGAATGATCCCATGCAAATGCGCTTCTTCGAGCGCTGCAAGTACTTGTGTGAGCACGTTGACGATGCGACGAAACGGAAGAACTCCTTCTTCGTACTGCACTTTGGCAAGGTCTTTTCCTCGCAGAAACTCCATCACCAAAAAAAACTGCTCGTCATCTGTACGGCCGAAGTCGTAGACCGAAACGGAGTTTGGGTGATTGAGGGCGCTTGTGGCTCGAGCCTCCGTGATAAAGCGCGCAGACGAGTTTTCGTCTCCTACCAAGTGCGGATGAACAATCTTGACGGCCACCGTGCGGCCCAGGTTCGACTGCTCGGCCCGGTACACGCGGCCCATGCCGCCCACGCCCACAAGCTCCAAAATAACGTACGTACCCGCCAAGACTTTGCCTACCCAGGGGTCACCCTTTTGGTCGGCAATCTTGCTGATGGGGTAGGCGCACGACGGACAAAAATTATGGGTCTCGTCGCACACGAACCCGCATTGCGGGCACGTACGTGGTTCGCTCAAACCGGTTTCAGTTGAGCGTAAAGAGCTTCGAGAGCTTCATCGCGAGCATCTGATTGCCCTGAAGCTTGAGCTTGCCAGCGAAAAACAATTTCATGCCAGCGGTTGCCGGATCGGCGACGAGCGTCTGAAAATCTTCGCTCGCGATGTCGATGGTGACGTCGGCTGTGTCGGTGCCGTTCTTGATGCTCGGCCCTGTGCTCGACACATTGATGAACCACTCACCTTCGCCTGCCACATTGATTTGAAAGGTGCCGCCGATGGCTTTGGCCTCTTCCGTGTTCTTGGTGAGGGCTGCGGGAAGCTGCTCGTTGAAGAGTTTCTTGATGTCTACGCTCATGGCACTAGGCTCCTTCTAGACGACCACACATGCGGTGTGGCTACGTGTACTCGAGAGTTTACAGTGCTTCACCCGAATTGGGCTAGCGGATCCTTGTAGCAAACACGGTTTCTCCCAGCCTGCTTGGCGGCGTACATACGAGCGTCTGCGACGCGAAGAAACTCCTCCGCATCACCGGAAGGGATCTCCGACAGATTGCATGCGCCAATGCTTAGCGTGACCTGCAGCGGCCTCATGTCATAGGGGACTTCGAAGACCTCGATGGCCCGACGAATACGCTCCGCAAGTGCGCCCGACTGAACCGCTTCTGAGGTGCGCGCCAAAATAAAGAACTCTTCTCCACCAAAACGGACCAGCACATCCTCGATGCGAATGAGCTGAAGCAGGCGATCTGCAACACCGCGCAGCACCGCGTCACCGGCTGCATGACCGTGCGTATCATTTACACGTTTGAAAAAATCGATGTCGATGCCTAACAGCGCCAGCTCGCTGCGATGGCGACGGGCGTATGCGATTTCTGTAGGCAAACGGTCCAGAAAATATTTGCGCGTGTACACGCCTGTGAGAGCGTCACGCGTAGATGTATCATACAAGCGTTTGCGTAAGAGCGCCTGATTCACATCGACAATCTCGAACGAGGCCTGCACCGAGGCGCCGAGCTGCACGCGGTGCGAGGGGCCCAAGCGTGCAGCGCCGACCACTTTGACGGAGTCCACAAATGTGCCGTTGGTCGAGCCCAAATCCTCCACAAAGAACTGGTCTCCGCGTTTAACAAAGCGCGAATGTTTACGACTTACGCCTACATCGTCGACCCAAAAATCGGCGTCTTGGCCACGCCCGACGATGCAGTCTCCCACCGCAAGTACGTGTACTTGCCCAGCATTAAATCCGCTGAGCACAGTCAGGATTCCGCATGGCTCGCCTCCAAGCGACGCCAACGTGGGGACTTTCTCTTCCGTCTGGACATCGTTTTCGTTGAGCGACGGAATGGACGAAAGCCTAAAACCCGACAGGTCGCCAGGAAGCAAAGACACGCGAGGTTTTGCAACCTCGCGTTCGGTCTGATGTTCGGGCTTCTTGTCGGACATTGGCGTCGGGGCGAGAGCGTCTCACAGAGCGACTCGTGGGGGAAGGGCTCTGGATGAGTGGTTCAAGCGCGAGGAACGGAGCGGTATTGCGCACGCCAAATGAGGCGACTGGAATCAAGAGAGAGCAGGCGGACATCGACCGCCAGGTTTTCGTAGCGGTACACAATGTCGCGTTGGCTGTAGGGACGCCCGAGCAACGCCGCGGCGTATTCACTCGGCGATTGTGCGTTCAGCGGCGAGAGTGGAGCTCCGAGCTTGTGTTGAAGTTCACGCGACGCCACATCGAAGTGAGCGGCGGCTACAGCGCCGGTGCCGCTCGCATCTGTCAGCATGGCGTCGACGCCAACGAGAATTCCGTCGGGGCGAAAGCGAAAGAATATGGATTCGATGGCCGCATCACGATTTGCCGACGTGACGTTGTGAGCCGTTTGGCTGTCTGGCGTAAGAGGCAACGAGCTGACGAGCACGTTGGCGCAATCAAGCGCTTGGTCTGACACCAAAGACTTGCACTGTACATGCTTGTCCGCCGCCCACGCTTGCACTTGGGCTTTGTTGGCAACGTCTAAGACAAACCCAAACGCTTCGCTGCTCGGCGCGAGGCCATGCCCTCGCATGGTGTTCATGGCCGATACGCGCTGAGATTCGAAGCGCTCTGGGCTTGGGTCTTTGCCATTGACCGGGCACATCGCCGCACTTGCACCGCCGAAGTATTGCAGCCCCAAGTAGGGGAGCAAAGGGCGGCCCTTTGGTGTGTGCGCAAAGCCCACGACACCGATGTAGCTTGTCAGTACCCCCGCGATGATGGCGAGAGGTTTGAGCACGCGGCGCAAGTGGAGGCGAGGTGACCGGGTCATGGCGTGCTCCTTAGTTGGTGGGGCAGGTGGTGGTTGGGTTGGCGCCGCCGGCAGCGCATTTGGCGCCCTCTGTTCCGGCGGTCACGGGCTTCACGTTGCAATTGGCTGCAGGCGTGGTGATCACGGCCGCTTTCAGGCCAGTGCTTGTGAGTGTGGGCGCAACGGCGCCGATGTCTTCTTGTGAAACGCCGGCTTCCGTCAGCGTTGCAACGGTGTCTTCGATAAGCGCGTCAAAGTCTTTGCTCGCGATCTTGAGGCCAGCGTGCGCTGCCGTCATGTCGCGGCACACGACGCCCGCCTTGTCTTTGGAGCCGGCGTAGGTCACGCCCGCGCATCCAAAAAGTTCTTGCACTTGGGTGCTCAAACACTCGCTCACATGCGTGAGCCTGGAGGCGTCGTTCCCTACGACCAAGTCGGTAAAATGCTTGCTGATGCGGCAGTCGCCTGCCAGCTTGGTCACAAGACTCTTTTGGACTACGGTGTCAATGACGCTTGCGCCGCCGTATTTTTGGCATGCTGTGATGGTGGTGCCAGTGTCCTTGACGGTAGCCGGTGTGGGCGATGCGGTGCTGCTATCGGAGCAGGCGCTGAGGCTGGCGAGCGCGAATGCGCCACTTGCGATTCGAACGAAGGAGAGTTGGGTGCGATGATGCATGGGATGTCTTCTTTCTGGGCCTAAACAGAGACGGATCTGTGGTGTCTCTTGGCGACCGGACGAGCACCAACCCCAAGGTGTTACAAAGATTCGTGAGCTCAAGCGCATTCGCGTTCACGTATTGCGCATCATTAGGCGCACGACTTGTGGCCCATCGCCAACAGTGCTCGATTGACAGTTGCGGGGCGACAACGGTACCGCCAAAGCCATGATTGCACTTCGCGCCACTGGCCTTTCTCCCGATGCTTTAGATTCCGCTCTGGCCCAAGCGCGCGCCAACGATCTGGATTGGCGCAGCGGCCGCGTGTGGGCCTACGTGTACCCGGTGGAGCCAGAGCTCGAGGCCGTACAGAAGCGCGCCTACAACGCCTACCTTACCGAGAACGCGCTTGACCCCACGGTGTTCCCTTCGCTCAAGCGTTTCGAAAACGAGGTGGTGGGCGCATGCCTGTCGCATTTGCGCGCGCCCGAGAGCGCGGTTGGCGCGTTCACCAGCGGCGGCACGGAGAGCTGCATGTTGGCCGTCAAAGCGGCTCGCGATTGGGCGCGCAGTCGTGGCATTGCCGAGCCTGAGATTGTGGTGCCTGTCACGGCGCATGCGGCATTCGCCAAGGCGGCGCACTATTTCGACGTCACGATGCACTTGGTCGAGGTCAATCCGGAGACCTTTCAAGTCGCGGCTCGCGACATGCGTGCAAAGTGCAATAAGAACACCTGCCTGCTCGTTGCGTCGGCGCCCTCGTACGCACACGGCGTGATCGATCCCATTGCTGAGCTTGGTGCGCTCGCACTTGAGCTGGGGCTCGCGCTGCATGTGGATGCGTGCATTGGCGGTTGGCTGTTGCCGTTCTTCGCGCGTCTTGGGCGAGAGGTGCCGGCATTTGATTTCACGGTGTCAGGCGTGACGAGCATCTCGCTGGATTTGCACAAGTATGGCTTTTGCCCAAAGGGCGCCAGCGTGGTGCTCTATCGTGAGCCCGGCATGCGCTCGCATCAAGCTTTCGCCTGTGCCGACTGGACGGGGTACAGCGTGGTCAATCTCACTATCCAGAGCAGCAAATCAGGCGGTCCCGTGGCCGCGGCCTGGGCCACACTCAACTACTTGGGCGATAGCGGATACTTGGAACTTGCACGCAAAATGAAGGAGGCGACGGACACGTTGCTGCTTGAGATTCCGCGTATCGATGGCCTGCGCGTGTTGGGTCAGCCAGTGATGAGTCTCATCGCCTTTGAGTCGCGCGAAGCGAATCCGTTTCTGCTGATCGACGCGATGCGTGAGCGCGGTTGGTTTATGCAGCCGCAGTTCAAGACGGCTACGGGCGCGGAGAACATTCATCTTACGGTGACGCCGCGCAGCCTGGATCACTTGCCGCTGTTCTTGAGCGATTTGCGCGCGGCCGTTGACGTTGCAAAGACCCGCGCGCTGGGGCCCATGGTGCAGCAGCTAGGGCCGGTGCTTGCGAGCTTGGACCCGGCCACGCTGACCGACGAAACGCTGCAGGCCATGCTCGCCATGGGAGGTCTGGGCGGAAGCGATTTGCCTGCTCAAATGGCTGAGGTCAACGCCATCCTCAATGAGCTTCCCAAACCCGTGCTGGAGAAGCTGCTCAAGACGTTTATCAGCGGCTTGCTCAAGCCCGCGATGGCCTGAAGCTCAAGGGCTGCGCGTCACGCCTGGGCGTGCTGCGAGCAGCGCCGCAATCCCGGCAAACGCCACTGCGGGTAACAAGTGCGTGAGCCACAAATGCGGCGCGTCGTGCTCTTGGCAGATCACGCTGACGGGTACGCCCGCCGCCAAGCATGCCACAAATGACTCCGCAAAACGTTTGGTGCGGGGCTCTGAGGTGGGCTCGCCGCGGGCCGACCATGCGACCAAGTAAAGC
>JAYWGD010000525.1:0-4054 GCA_043778435.1 Myxococcales bacterium
CCGCCGGGTGCCAAATTTTGCACCTGCACGGCCAGAAAGCCGGCCTTGGACATCATTCGCGCGGGCACCAACATGCTCAGGTGCTGGGCATCGACAAACGTGCAAGTGACCGCTTCGCCCCCCACAGTCGCACGCGAAGTGCTGACAAAACCCGACCCCGTAAGCTCGATCTGTGTGTCGGTAAATTCAGTGCCAAGCGAGCTTAGGCTCGATGCCACCAGAACGGGCACCGGGTTGATCACCGACAGCTGCACCGGTGCACTCAGTCCACCTCCTGGAGGAGGTGATGATGCCGTGATCGCAAAATTTGACGCCATCATCGACGATGTGAAACGCGCCCGAAGCTCATTGGGGGACACGACGGTGGTGGCGAGCGCGATACCGTTGGCCGATACCAGCGACGTTGAGACGAACCCCGACCCCATCACCGACAACGTTGTGGCGGGGTCTCCCACGCGAATCACTGCTGGGCTGAGTTCGGAGATCACCACGTTGGGGTTGGACACCACAAAAGTGAGAGGCTCCGTAGCTCCACCACCGGGGCTCGGATTCCAAGCAACCAGTGACAGAAGCCCGGATTTTTGCAGCAACGATTGTGGCAGCAATGCGGTCAGGCTCGTTGCTGTCCAAGACTTCACCACAAGCTCAAGGTCGCCTGCGCGCAATCCCGTTCGCGAAGTGAAGTCGTTCCCGTTGAGCGTCACAACCGTGGTGCTCGCCCCAACGCCCACCCCCAAAGGAGAGAGGCTCACCACCGAGGGCTTGGGATAAACCACGGACAAGGGGCGTTCGGCGCTCGCGCCACCACCGGGTGGGGAGGTCCCCACCGACAAGAACAACTGCTGCGAATCCTGCAACCACTTTGATGCGATGTTGGCGCGCAAACGGGTAGATGAGAGCACCTGCGTTGGCACCGTCAAGCCACCAATCTGCAAGGTCGTACGCTCAACGAAACCGGTGCCTCGCACTTCGATGTCCAATGTGGATGCACCCACCACCGCGGAGTTCGGCGACATACTTTCGAGCGTCGGCGACGGAGCATCTACTTCTGATGCTCCCGCCGAGGCATCCTGTTGAGACGCCTCGGCGAATGCAGGTACGCGAGCATCAGGCCTTTGCTGCTCATTCGCTGGCACACTGCCGGAGGTGCTTTCCGGAACCGGTGCGAGGTTGTCAGCCACACAAGCCGTGCCAAGCACGACACCTACAAGACAGACGCTTAAACCTAGTTTTCTGGAGGTCTTCGCAAGATATTTCAGCATGGAACCGCCAATCTTTTGACACACTTCCCACACGTCTGCCACCCGAGTGTCACTTCGTTCGGCAACACGTTGCGAATTGTCACATGAACAAGAGGGCCGACCACTATCCCCGCAAGGCGAACAGGACGAAGGCCACCGCAAAGATGAGCCATCCCATCCGATCCCAACGAGCTTTTGCGCGCTCGGAGCCCACGCCTGGACGGGATGCTTTCCGACGAATCCACAGACTCCACAGAATGGTTCCCCCGTCGAGCATGGGCAGAGGCAACAAGTTGACCAGCCCCAACTGCGCCGACAAGTTGGCATAGAGTCGGAGTTGGCCACCGGGCTCGCCGGTACCACCAAGTGCCCGAACACTGTCCGCGATACGTTTGAACAAGGGGAGGTCCTTCTCATCTCGGCTGCCTCCCGTAAGCAGAGCAATGATG
This sequence comes from Myxococcales bacterium, assembly GCA_043778435.1. Lineage (GTDB taxonomy): Bacteria > Myxococcota_A > Polyangia > Polyangiales > Polyangiaceae > JAAFHJ01. Next base: position 1,691 of record JAYWGD010000525.1, read on the forward strand.
GCGCGCGCCGATGAATGACCGCTTTGAAGTGCATCGCGCCACGCACGAGACATCACATACACCGCACTCGGGACATGACGAACGCGCGTGCTTGCGACGCGCGTTTCGCGAAGATCAAGCCCGAAGCCTTGCACAAGGAGATCTTTGGCCAAGGGAAAGGACTCGGTGTGGTCCCCGCGCCAAACCACCAAAACGCACGAGTCCGTGAGTGCCTCCAAGCGTCTTCGAAAGCCCGCCGGCGTGCCGACTTCGACGCCGCAAACGCTTCGCAAGATGTCCCCAGGGCGGATGCCAATTGCCCACGCTTGACCCGATTCGCTCACCCGTTCTACAAGCAAATCTCCACGTACAATGCCCGTACGCTGTGCGAGTTCTAAAGGTTGAAACAAGTAATCGCGGTTCAGAGCCTGCGTCATGACTCTGCTGCTAAGCACGGCCACATGAGCTTCGTAGGTCACGAACACAGGATCGCTTTCCGACGGGACGGGACGCAGAAATGCAATCTGCACGGCGTCGCCACGGCTTCGCACCAAGGCCGTCACCACCTCTGACCAGCGCCCAATCCGACGCCCGCCAATGGCCACAATTTCATCCGCCGAACGCAAGCCAGCCCGGTACGCAGGACTCTCCGAGCCCAACACCGCGATCACGGGACGCGAAGCATGGGGCAACACGCCCACCTTGCCCGTGTACGCGGGCAGCCGTAGAGGCAACTCACGCCCATCGCGCAGCACGTCCATCGCGAGCACGCCTGTATGCGGCGCCGCCAAGATTCGCTCCAAATCCCAATACGATTCTACAGATTCGCCTTCGACCCTGAGCACGATGTCGCCGGGGGCCAGAATGCCCGCCGCGGGCAATCCAGGTTCTACATCCCCCACCTCGGCGGCCGGCAGGTCGGTCGCACCTGCATGAGCCACGAGAAAGAGCAAGATTGGCACCGTCAGACTGGCCAAAGGGCCTGCACCCAACACCAAAAGCTCTCGCCACAACCCGGTCAAACGCCGGAGCGCATGCGTGTCTGAGGTCGCCTCTTGCGACCAAGCCCCAACACGCACATAGCCACCCACGGGCAAGAGGGACACGCGGTAGTCCGTCTCTAGGGTGCGGTAGCCAAACAGCCGAGGCCCCATCCCCAACGAGACCACCTCTACGGGCATACGCACAAGCCGAGCCACCAAGAGATGCCCAAGCTCGTGGACCAACACAAGGCCCTGCAGTGCAAAGAAGACGCGCCAGATCACAGCGTCTACAGCCTTAGCCGCGACGCCCCCTTGCGGTCATTCACAAAGGTGCGAAAGCGATCTTGACGCCGCAGGCCCGAACGTGCTTTTTACAGCAACCCGGCTGCGCCCAAGTGTTTGGCTGCGCACCACCACGAGAGAGACTCCCATGAAACGCACCTACCAGCCGCACAACCTTCCTCGTCTCCGCACCCATGGCTTTCGCGCTCGCATGGCCACTGCCGGCGGCCGCAAAGTGATCGCGAACCGCCGCAGCAAAGGCCGTTCGCGTCTCACAGTTTCTATCTACAAGAAGTAGCTGAGCCTACGTGGCCTCGCAGGGTGTGGGCGTAGACGCGTCCTTTCCGGCGGAGTCTCGTATCAGAAAACGAGCCGACTTTCTCAGAGTACAGAGGGGGTCGACTTTTTCTGTTCGCAGTGCGACATTTTTGATGCTGTTGGCTCCCGCCCCACCTGGGGTAGCGTGTCCACGTTTGGGGTTGGTGGTGGGGCGCAAGTTCGGCAATTCTCCTACCCGAGCACGCTTTAAGCGTCTGGCACGGGAATGGTTTCGTCAGCATAAAGACTGGTTTCCGGGCCCAATCGATGTGGTGCTTCTGGCACGCGGCGCAGCACCAAGCAAGCGGCTCGAGACCTTGCATGCAGAGCTCATGCAGTGCGAGCAGCGCACAAGGCGCGGCGCATGCGATGTGTTCGCCAAGCGCTTGAATGCAGAGGCCAGGCCCCACATTTGAGTCTGGATGCGCGCTGTTGAAATCAACGTCGAAACAATGAACACACCACCGGCATACGGGTCCTTAGGGACACGTGATTCGACGGCGCAGTGCCGGACGGGAAGCTCGTCGTCCCCGGCCCCTCGTTGCAGCGCAGCGCCATCGACGAACACACGGGCTCAGCCGCGCAAGCATCTTGCAACGCTCTGCTCGAAATTAGGTGCGTTCTGAAATCACGGTGTGACGTGAGCGTTGTCGCTCAACGCATGCGGTGAAACAGAAGCTGCAAACTTGGCATCTGGTACGTCGGGTTGCAAGTGCCATGCCCTACGCTGGCGCCAATGGCGCGCGTACAGACGAAGCCATCCCTGCAAAGGTGAGAGGCATCGCACCTTGGCATCACTTCG
>JAYWGD010000526.1:0-4038 GCA_043778435.1 Myxococcales bacterium
TGCGTGCGGTTCACAGCGGTGGCCCACGCCGCCGCACACTCAATACCATCCGCTGGCCGAAACACGGCCACATTCGGGATCATGCGCAGCGACCAGAGATGCTCCACGGGCTGATGCGTAGGGCCATCTTCACCGAGCATGAATGAATCATGGGTGAACACCCACACACACGCTTGATGCATGAGCGCGCCCAAACGAATGGCGGGCTTCATGTAGTCTGCAAACACGAGGAAGGTCGCGCCGAAAGGCAGAAAACCGCCTGACAGAGCCATCCCATTGCAGATTGCACCCATCGCATGTTCACGGATGCCGAAGTACAAATTGCGACCGCTGTAGTCACCGCTCTGAATCGCGCCAGCGCCCTTCAGCAAAGTCTTGGTGGATGGCCCCAAGTCGGCAGAACCGCCCACCAGCGAAGGCATGCCGGCCGCTACCGTTTGCTCAAGCAAGCCAGACAGCTCGCGCGTGGCAAGGTCTTTGGCGGGAACCGCGGAGAGCAACTGTGCATAGAGATCTGCAGGTGCTTTGCGCGCTTCAAAGTCGCGCATCGCCTGATGCGTCTCGGGGTTTGCGGTGACCCACGCTTGAAAGCTCTGGTCCCAATTCGCGCGCGCGGCGCTTAGCTGTTCAACTCTACGTGTGCATGCGGCACGAGCGGTCTCAGAAACCACAAAACTGGTGCTCGGATCCAAGCCCAAGCCCGTCTTAATCGCCTCAATTTCTGTCGCGCCAAGAGGAGCGCCATGCGACTCCGAAGTGTCTTGCGCGTGAGGCGCGCCGTGCGCGATGTGCGTACGCGCCACAATCAACGTGGGCTTGTCGGTTCCTTGGCCCGCAGCCGACAGCGCCGCATGAATGGCTTCATCGCTGTGCCCATCGATTCGGTGCACGTTCCACCCATATGCAGCATAGCGCGCGCCCACATCCTCGGTGAATGCTAAGTCTGTGCCGCCTTCGATCGTGATGCTGTTGGCATCATAGATCACGACCAAATTCCCGAGTCCCCAATGCCCTGCCAAGCTCGCGGCCTCACCCGAAATTCCCTCCATCATGTCGCCATCCGACGCGATCACCCATGTGCGGGCGCCCTCATACGGCAGGCCAAAACGCGCGCCCTTCATACGCGTTGCCAGAGCCATGCCGACTGCAGTGCTCACGCCCTGCCCCAGCGGCCCTGTGGTCATCTCCACCCCTGGCGTCACGTCACATTCGGGATGGCCCGGAGTCTTCGATCCCCACTGGCGAAAGTTCTTCAAGTCGTCGATGGAGACGCCCATCGCAAACAAGTGCATGAGTGCATACTGCAACATCGAGGCATGCCCGCACGAGAGCACGAAGCGATCGCGCCCGAGCCAAGTGGGGTCGTGCGCATCGAAACGAAGGTGGGTGCCCCAAAGCGCAAACGCAATGTGCGACAGACCCATGGGAGTGCCCGGGTGGCCGCTTTTTGCCTTCTCAACCCCGTCAATGGCGAGCGTCTTGATGGCGGCAACACAGGCATGGGTTTCTTCGGCGCGGTAAAGTGCAGACATGGGCGCATGACTTCTCATGCCGCGGGCGGCTTGGGCAAGCGAAGAGCGCGGCAAGCGCGCCTCAGAAGTTCGATTCGCCCGACGTGGCGCGATTCGCTCGAAACGTGTGCTCCAAACCAGGAAATGCCCCGCTGCGAACGTCACGAGCAAAGGCCTCTATCGCGGAGATCGCCTCAGCCCCCAGACTGGCATACGCCTTCACAAATTTCGGTGCGCGACCACGCCCCATGCCGAGCAAGTCTTGCCCCACAAGAACCTGGCCATCGCACGAAGCGCCGGCTCCAATGCCGATGGTCGGAATGCGCAAGTCCGCGCTGACACTCGCCGCCACGTCTGGAGGCACGGACTCTAGCACCACGCAAAAAGCCCCCGCCTCTTGCACCGCGCGCGCATCCTGAAGAATACGTGCACCGGCGTCATCGCCTCGGCCCTGCATCTTAAAGCCTCCAAGCGCATGCACACTCTGCGGCATCAACCCCACATGACCCACAACCGGAATGCCGGCCGAAACAATGCGCCGGATGTGCTCCCCGTATTCCGCGCCGCCCTCGAGTTTGACGGCCTCGGCCCCGCCCTCCTGCACGAGTCGCCCCGCCTGGGCAACCGCTTGCTCCGCCGAAACTTGGTACGACATAAATGGCATGTCTGCGACCACCAAAGCGTGCGCCACGCCGCGCTGCACGCAGCGTGTATGATACACCATATCGTTCATGCTCACGGGCAGCGTGTTGGGTTGGCCCTGGATCACCATACCCAACGAATCTCCTACCAAAATCATATCGACGCCCGCCGCATCGACAAGGCGTGCCATGGTAAAATCATAGGCTGTCACCATCACCAAACGCTCCGCGCCCTTGCGTGCGCGCACGGCCGGACAGGTAAGCTTGACGCGTTCAGGGAATGGCGGTTCGGTATTGGCGTACATTGCTTAGAGGTAGCGTTCTTTCGTGAAGACGTCGGCGCGTCAAGCTGTGCTATTGCCGAAGCAGCCAAAATGATCCACGCCACGACCTCGCGCTTCATGTTTGGAACAATGCTGATCGCTGCGGTGTCGTGCAGCAAATCAGGCGATGGAGGCGCGCTTCCCGTCTGGCGCGCAACGGATCACGACCAGAACAGCACGCCCGGCTCAGAGCAAGCTGCGGCAGCGGCGGCTCCCACAACATCACTGGGCGCAGCTTTGTGGCAGCGTCAATGCAGCTTATGCCATGGGCTTGAAGGTCGAGGCGATGGTTCCAATGGTGCCGCGCTACACGTGCCAAATATGACCAGTGTTGCTTGGCAAAAGAGCAAAACCGATACCGAATTGATGCTCTCGATCAAAAATGGAAAAGGAGCTATGCCTCGTTTTTCTCTGGCCGATGAGGCGCTCAAAGCCGTCGTCGAGCACATTCGGAGTTTTGCGCAAAAGTAAACAGAAGACTCTTCGCTTGGCCTGTCCAAGTTGCCTCGTCTAGACTGCGGTCACCGCATGAGAATGACACCTTGGTACTTCGCCGCCATCGCTCCTTTGGCTGCCGCCAGCATCGCTGGTGCCTTCGTCGGCCAGTTTGCCGTCCTGGTCGTGACCCTTGGATTGCTTTTCAGCACGGTCAATCTCACGCGCGGCGCACTGCCTGTTACAAGCGCGGAGCGTAGCGAAAGCTCTGTGGTGACGCGTCTGCCTCGTGCATGATGAGCGCGTAATGCCGTCGCCCGCCGCAAAATCCCTCGACGCCTTTACCGTTCCTGACCTGGAGGCGGTGCGCATTTTGCTCCGCGGAGACTCCGTCATCGATTGGCGCAGACTCAACTTTTCCTCGGTCGAGGAGGTGCATGCGTTTCTTCGTGTGCACGAATTTGAGCCAGAAAAAGCAAGCGACTGCGCCCATGTTGCAGCAGTGCAGCGCGACGCGATCGCCTACTTGCGGCGCCACTTCGATTACCCCATTCCGCGCCCCGTCGAAGACTTGAGCTTCGACGATCTATGTCTGCTGGCATCGGGCAAAGGACACCGGCAAATGTGCGCCTGCGCGATTCTCAAGTGCATGCACATCATCCACCACCTCCAAGGCCGCGAGCTGCTTTTTGGGTTGCCCCTGTCCCATCAGGAGGTCTACCAAATGGTGGAGCAAAAAGTGTACCGCGTCCTTGGCGGCATGCTTGCCGAGGGCTTTCCCATCACAGAATTTATGGGCGGCCGCAAAGAGAAGGACTCGCTCTATACCAAGCTTCTTTCCAAGCAAGATACGATCGCGGCCGAGATCTACGACAAGCTCCGATTCCGCGTCGTGACACGTGAACAGGACGACATTTTTCCCGTTTTGCAGCACATGACGCAAGAGCTCGTTCCCTTTAACTATGTCATCCCAGGGCAAAGCATCAGTTCCATTTTTGGATTTCGCGCCTATTGCGAAAAGCACCCACACCTCGCGGGCATGCTGCCGGCCATGCAGGCTGGCCCCGACGCCGACTTGCTCGCAAGTGACAACGTTTTTTCGGGCCAAAGCTATCGCGTGATTCACTT
>JAYWGD010000527.1:0-13228 GCA_043778435.1 Myxococcales bacterium
AGGCGGCAACACGACCAGCGCAGATCCCCTCGGAGCGCCTCCCAATCCTGCGAACATGATGTGAGAATCATGTTGCTCGGCGTGTCCCGAGCGCAGTACCGCACGCTTCTGTGTTTTGGCTCCTGATCTCCCTGTCAATGAGCGCTGCAAGTGGGCGGGAGTCTTCGCGTCGCGCCCACCCGTCCAAGGCTCCTCCCCACGCCTCATCCTCTTCCGGCAAGCATCGTGCCGCAGCTGAATGGGTCCCGGCGTTCGATGTTCCTGAGGGCATGATCCGCAAAGCTCTTGGTAAGGGGCGCTACCTCGTCAGCGATTCGCGGCGCGGATACGTCGTCGACTTGTCGGTGGCCGATCGCGTTCGGGTCGAACTTGTCTTTCGACGACCACGCGCTGCAAAATCAGGGCCCGACGAGCAGCGTGTTGCCATGTCTAGGTTCAACCGTGAGCGACGTTGGGTCACCACATCGGACGACGAGACACATCGCCTCACGGTGCTTCACGTCGATCAGTCCATTCAAAGTCCGGCGACTCTTCGGGAGCTCCTCCCAAAAGCGTTTCAATTTCTCGACGGTGTCGCTCAGGAACTGCCGAAGGCTTTGCAAGGACGCCCCCTCCATGCCGGGCAGAAGAAGCTTCAAGCTCTAGGTACATCCGCTCAACTACCGACTCAAGGTGCCCTCCGGCTGGCCTCTGCGCGCGATCGTATGCGGGCACTTTTGGCCGCTGAGGGCACCACGGGCGAACTCGACAAAGATGGAGACTTTGTCTTTGTCGCGCCGACAGGGCTGCGCATGTTCGTGGCGCAAGACAACGAAACACCCGAATTTTTACGCGTTGCAACGCAGCTTCCGCACGATGGCGATGGGTTCACACAACGTGCATCATGCAACCAAGCGAACCTCAGTGTGCCGCTCTGCAAGTGTGTGGCCTTGGACGACAAAACGACCAGCCTCAATGCCGAACAGATGTCCCCCGCGAGCAGCAACCTGAGCATGCTGAAGAGCGTTGCGCTGACCTCGCTGCAAGCATGCCGTGCTGCGTACGAGAGGGCGCTTGCGACTGCGCAACCGAACAAGCCAGAGGGGCGCATCAGGCGTCTTCGTGTGGTGAAGATGAAACCCGTCGTCGCGCCGAAGCGTTAGTCAGCTGGGGTGAGTTCATGGGAAGAACGAACGGCAAAAGCTTAATGAGTCATCCTCCAAAGCGGGTCTCGGCGTCCGTGTGCGTTCGTTCACCACGGTCCACACCTGCTTCAAAGCTGGGTCCAACCCAAGGGTGACTTGGGATCCCGAGCTCCACGTATAGAGCGTATTTGATGAGGCTTGGTCGCCATCATCGCAGCGCCCACTACCGTTTGTATCGATGTAGTATGCATATGATGGATAGAACGCTCCATCACGAGCGAGCGGCCCCAGCGAGGCACTCAGCACGCCGCCGCGTCCAAGCAGCGCGGTAGAATATCGGTCCTGAGTGTAAAACTCGGCGAGAAGCGCGGAGGTTTGAATGGGGACACGCTGCACCACAGCTACATGCACCACTGTCGAGGCACGCGTAGGCAGTCCAAGAGCCACCTTCACAACTTTGAGAGGCGCTGCGGGAGTCAACAACTCCTCGCCCGTTGTTACCTCTTCATCGCTCCCTTGGTGCGGCTCCAATTCTGCAGAGCACGCCGAGACAGAAAGCAACGTGGCGAGAACGAACAATGATTTTGGATACATGAAACCCCCGAAGAAAGTGCGAATGAGAGAACGAATGAGCTCCCTTGAGTAGGAGTTCATCGTGCTTTCGGCCATCTCAACGAGATTCATAATACTATGCGATTTTCATTTACAATGCATCCTACACACAGCGGAAGACGCTGTGCACTCTCCGCAACCAAGCCGCCACCGCGCTCACGAGACTACCGGCCGCGCGGCCTCACATCATGGCTGAGCGCACGCGAGCGGCGATGTCCGAGGCCGCACTTAAAAGCGGGAGCAACTCGGCTTTCTTCGGATCCTTCTCGGTGCGAGGTTTGAGCTCTACTTGGCTGGCAGCCAGGCCTTTGGCGCCCAATGTGACGCGAAGTGGCATGCCCAACAAGTCGGCATCTTTAAACTTCACACCCGGGCGCTCATCGCGATCATCCCAGAGCACCTCAATGCCAAAGGCTGTGAGCTCGTCGTAGAGCACGCGGCTGGCGTCCAGCACGGCTTGCTCGGCGCCAAGCGTGCACAGATACACTTGATAGGGCGCGAGCGTCATAGGCCATAAGATGCCATCGGCGTCGTGGTTTTGCTCGATGGCCGCAGCCACCAAACGCGACACGCCAATGCCGTAGCAGCCCATCACGATGGGCTTGGTCTCTTGGGTCTCGGACACGAACATCGCGCCCATTTGCGCGCTGTAGTGCGTGCCCAAAATAAAGATGTGCCCGGCCTCGATGCCCTTGTAGCTCACCAAAGTGCCATCGCTGCAGCTTGGACATCCGTCGCCACTTGCCGCCATGCGCAGATCGCCGACGGCGCCGCTGTAATCGCGGCCGTGGTTCACACCCGTGAGGTGTACATCTTTCTCGTTGCCGCCTGCGACGCCATCGACGAGTGCAGCCGCAGCGCGATCGACCAGCAATTTACCAGTAAAACCAACGGGTCCGACAAAGCCGGAATAGGTGCCTGTGGCCTCTTTCACTTGGGCTTCTTCGGCCAGGAAGGCCTCGTCCACACCCATCGCGCGCGCTACAGCAACGGGGTTGGCTTCGTGATCGCCGCGAAGCACGACAAGCGCAAGCTCTCCGGTGGGTGCAGCATACACCAAGCTCTTGAGCGTCTTGCTGCCCTCGACGCCGAGAAAAGCGCAGAGCTGCGCAATGGTCTTCACCTTGGGCGTCTCCACCTTGGCAACAGCCGACGCCGGGACATCGCTGGACGTGGCGAAAGGTGCGCGCACCACAGCGACCTCGACGTTCGCCGCGTAGCTGCATTTGTCGCAAGCAACGATGGCGTCTTCGCCTGAGTCGGCAAGCACTTGAAACTCGGCGCTGGTGCTGCCGCCCATCGCGCCCGCGTCTGCTGCCACCATGCGATAGTTGAGACGCAGATGGTCGTAGATGTTGCAGTAGGCCTGACGCATACGCTCGTAGCTGACCTTGGCATTCGCCTCGCTCACATCGAATGAGTAGGCGTCCTTCATGATGAACTCGCGGCAGCGTAGCAATCCGCCACGGGGCCGGGGCTCGTCACGAAATTTGGACTGCACCTGATACAAATTCTTCGGCATGTCGCGGTAGCTACGAATCTCGCGGCGCGCGATGTCGGTAACAATTTCCTCGTGGGTCGGGCCCAAGTGCATCTCCGAGCCCTTGCGATCTTTCAATCGGAACAAGTTGTCGCCAAACTTGTCAAAGCGGCCGGTCTCTTTAAAAAACTCTGCAGGCAAAAGCGCTGGCATCAAGATCTCAAGCGCCCCCGCCTTGTCCATTTCGCGGCGTACGATGGCCTCTACCTTGCGGAGCACACGCAACCCCAACGGCAAAAAATCGTATACCCCTGCACCAATGCGACGGATGTATCCCCCACGCATCAACCATGTGTAGCTGGCGTTGGTTGCATCTTGGGGTGCCTCTTTGAGGGTGGGGATCAGCGCGCGAGAGAAAAGCATGGTATGCGCATATCACGACCTATGAACGCCGCGGAAACCTTGCAAGCAACGCCCACAGCAAAGAGCGCGAAGAGCGAAATCGGCTTCGGACCGCATGTGCTTACGCTTGAGGATTGGGCCAGGGCCTACATCACCACTTGCAATTTGTCTGACAAGATTGCGCCTCCTCCGCGGAGTCGTGTGCATGCAGAATCCGCTACGCAGGAGCGCATCGCCGCGCCAGGGCGCCCAACGGAACTAAGGGTCACGGCGCGCGCGAAAAAGGCCAAGACACGCGGCGCGCTTGCACACGCCGAACGCCGCGCCGAATTGGTGCACCGCTTTTGGCACCACGAATTGCAAGCCGCCGAACTGATGGCCTGGGCCGTACTGGCGTTCGCCGGCGCGCCGCTTGCATTCAAACGCGGCCTGATGAACATCTTAGACGATGAAGTTCGGCACATGGCGATGTACGCCGAGTACCTGCGCAGCACGGGCTTCGCCATAGGGGACTTTCCTGTGCGAGATTGGTTTTGGGCGCGCGTGCCAAACTGCGCATCGGCGGCCTCGTATTGCGCCGTGATGGGTGTGGGGTTGGAGGGTGCCAACATCGACCATACCGCGCGATTTGCTGCCGAGTTCCGATCCATGGGCGACGAGTTGGGCGCGCAATTGCAGGACAAGATTGGCGCCGAAGAGGTGCCTCATGTCGCTTTCGCTCTGCATTGGCTCAAGGTTTTTACAGGAGCGAGTGACTTCGACGACTGGCGCAGCTATCTTCCTCCACCGTGGAGTCCGATGCTCATGAAGGGCAAGACCTTGGAGCGCGCACCGCGCCTCCGTGCGGGATACACAGAACATTTTTTGACGGAACTTGAAGCATGGCCCACCTCTGGCTTTTAAACTTTGATGCGGAAGAAGAGCTCTCAAAGCCCTCCGCTCCGCGCACCATCCCAGCCCTCGATGAGAAACGTGCGGCACTCGCACTCGCCGTGGCCGACTTGCTCGCACCCGGAGATGTGTACTTCGGCGATACTCTCCCACCAGGCAGTCGCCACATTGGCATGGCTTGGATGATGACCGATCGCGCGCGCACTTTGCTGCGCTCGCACGGTGTGCTTCCCATTGACGCCCCAAGGATCGAGGTGCTCAAGCACGCCAATTCCCGCCAATTCTCGTTCGGCCTTGGACTCGGTCTGCCTGGCGCCAGCTATGTGCGCCACATGGGCGAACTTGAAGCCGCCATCGATGGCGCGAGCATCGGCTCGGGGTGGCTGTGCAAGCGCCCCTTTGGATTCGCCGGCCGAGGCCGACAGCGCTTGGACAGTGGCAGCCTCAAGAATGCAGCGCGCTCCTGGTGCGAGAGCGCACTGCGCGAGGGGCCAGGCCTCGAAGTCGTTCCCTACGTGCATGTGCTTGCCGAGTTTGGCTTGCATGGCTACCTCTCCGCCGATGGCACGGTCACACGCGGGGACCCCACCGAGCTCGAGAGTGATCGCAAAGGACAATGGGTCTCAAGCCGCGTCGCAAGCGCCGATGCGCTGAGCGAGGAGGAGCGCGTCTCGCTGCTCGCAGCCTTTGATGTGGTCGCTCCAGCACTCACGCGAACAGGCTATTTTGGCCCATTTGGCATCGATGCCTTTCGCTACAAAGATGTGCACGGAACCGTGGGTTTTTGCTCTTTGAGTGAGGTGAATGCGCGCTACACGATGGGATGGGCCAAGGGCATGGGGCATCGCCGCCCAGACTTGGATGCACTCCCACTCTCTGTGTAATCTGCGTCCAGCTACCAAACGACAAAAGAAGAAGCGCCGCCAAGGAGGAGGATCCTTGGTGGCGCTTCTTCTTTCGGAGCTTGGCGCTCTTCAGGCCTCTTGGGCGAAGTCGTCTTCGTCCTCTTCGACGGAGACAGGAGCAAGCACCGGCAAACGACGCTTGCCCACTGGACCCTCGTCTACGTACTCGCGCAGCGCCATCATGTCGCGCAAGGCTTTGAGCTTGGCGAGGCCTTTCACTTCTACCTGACGAATGCGCTCGCGGGTGAGGTTCATGATGGCGCCCACCTCCTCGAGCGTGGTGCCGCCGCGATCGGAAACATCAAGCGCGCACGTCTCTTTCATTTCCCAAACTTCAAGGTCGGGGAAGTTCAATTTGATAGCGCCCGTTTTCGAGGACACGTCGAGGAACAAGTGATGCTTGCAGGATACAAATGGGCAAGGGCGCTCAGCGCCAACGCATTCCATGCGAGCCACTGGTCGGGAGATTTCCATGTCTGGATAAAGCATGCGTCCAAGCTCAAGCTCGCGCTTGGTCATGCGCTTGACACTGATGGTCTTCGCGCGCACTTCGCGCTTGCGGCGCGAGCGGCGCTGCTCGCGTGTCACGACCTCTTCGGTGTCGCCTACTTCGACTTCAGCTCCGGCTTCGCTCCCGACGACTTCTTCGCCGGTGTATCGAACACCTTTGACGAAGATGCCGGACTCGGGCTGATGACCCGGCTCCACGATGGAAAGTTCTCGTTGTTCCATCGATGCTAGGTTGGTTCGTTTTGCATTCATTGACAGTCTCCTCCGAATGTCCCTGGATGGCGCAGCCGCCGGGTACGCAAACGACTCTACGGAGCGTCAAAAGTGGAATCAATCCATGGTCTTTCTATTTTTTCCATGCGTTTGCCATGGAGCAGATTGCCGAGCAGTCCGCGCAGGGGTGACAAATAATGTCCGGTCATAATGGCCGCACCGTGTAGGACACAGTCACACGGTGTATGGCGCGTCCCTGCCTGTGCATACACCACGTTTTTTGCAACCAAAGCCAGCGTTTTCGTGCCCGAACAACTGCGGCCTCAAAGCGAAGAACGACAGCAAAATTGCTATTCATTTCGAGTTCACTCGCGCAGAGGTTGCATGGGACGCGCGCAACCGGTAGCGAGATAGCGCCATGTCTGCCGTGTTTCTTAGCCAAGACATCCGCACGGTACGTGCGAGACTGCATGTGCGGACTGCAGGGTCTGGACCACCCGTGCTGCTGCTTCATGGTGTGATGAGTGATGCCCAGATTTGGGATCCGCTCATCAGTGCGCTCTGCAATAATTTTTTTTGCATCGTTCCGGACATGGCGGGATACGGCCAGAGCGAGCGACTTGGCGCGCACGCGTATGCCTACAACGAGGAGAGCTGGACCGAAGATGCGTTTGACGTGTTGACGGCTCTTGGTGTTCCTCAAGCTCATGTGATGGGCCATGCGGAGGGAGCCCATCTCGCCATTCGTCTGGCGGCCCGCGCGCCGAGCACCGTGGTTTCGCTTACCGCAATGGCCTCGCCTCTTTGGTCCGAGGCATGTGCACGAGCAAGGCACGCCGGCTCTTCTGCATTGTGGGGCGGCCTTGCGCTTGCCGCGTGGGTGCGTGCGCGCACAGCGCGTGGAGACGTCACCGTGGCAAGTCTTTCAGACCGGCGCGGCTTGGAGGTGGCGCGCGCAATGCTCGTGGCAGGTCGCGATGAGCGTACGCTTCGTGCTTCGCTTTCAACGCTGCAAACGCCCATGCTGGCACTGCTAGACAACGACGCGCCGGATGAGGCGCGGTCTCGTTTGCGACACGATACGGCGGCCTATGAGCGGGTTCGTGTGAGCCGCGAACCCGTCAATGAACTACGACGCGGCTTGCTGGACGCCGCCTTTGCGACGCATGTTCAAGACTGGCTGCAAGAGAGGAACGTATGAGGCCGCGAGGAGCATGGGGGTTTCGAACATGGCCGCTTAGCGCGCGCATTGGTGCCGCCATGTTCTCTGCACTCGCCATCGGCTCGGCCCTGGTCTGCTTGTTCTCGTCTTGGAGCGCTTGGGATGGCGATGACGTCCACGGACAGCTCGCCGATGGGCGCCCGGTAGGGCCGGGCATGGTGCATTGGCTGGGAACCGATCGCTTGCTTCGCGATGTGGCCTTGCGCCTTGCCATGGCCACCCTTCACAGCATGCATCTTACACTTGTTGCATGCGCGCTCACGGGCTTGATTGCCATCTCTTTAGGATGTGCGGCCGGCTATTTTGAACAGCGATGGCTCGACAAATGTGTTCAGTGGACGCTGGATGTGATGCTAGGTTTTCCATCGATTTTGCTGCTTATGGCGGCGGGGAGTGTGCTCCGTCGCGTGGACACATCCAGCATGGCTGCCTTGATCGCTGCAGTCTCGTGGCCGTGGATGACCACAACGATTCGTGCGCGCGCCATCGAGATTTCGCGTATGGATTTCGTGCAAGGCGTACGCGCGCTTGGAGCTCGTGATGCGCACATACTGCTACGTCATGTGATCCCCAATGTGGCTCCCGTTGCCATGCGTCTCCTCGCACTTTCAGTGGCGCCCATGACTTTGCTGGAAGCGGCTTTGGCCTATGTAGGCGTTGGGCGACCGCCGCCAGCGCCCACATTGGGACGCATGCTCTACGAAGGCCAAGATGCGATGATGGGCGCGCCCTGGTTGGTGCTTGCGCCGGCTTTGGTACTCACGTGGGTCGGTGTATCTACCACCCTTCTCTCCAACGCGCTCGTGGCCCAGCGACGCTCATGAGCACGCGCGCGCATCCGCCATGGGTCTCATGGGCCACCGCAGCCACATCGCTGGTTGGCTTGCTACTTTTCACGCTCAGCTGTCGCAATGGCAACGATGCGCCCAAGGCCAGACTTCCCGGGCATCGCAAAGACGAGAACACTCTTTTGCTCGCGACGTACGCCGATGTGGGAACGCTGGACCCCGCGACGGCCAACGATGGGCTTTCTGCCATGTTGTTGCCGGCGCTGTACGCGGGGTTGGTCGAGATGAATGAGGACGGAACCCTCGTGCCTGCGCTCGCGGAGCGGTACGAACACGACGCCCAGTATCGCCAGTACACGTTTCACCTACGCGCTGACGCGCGCTTTCACGACGGCTCTAGCGTCACCGCACAGGCCTTGGTCGCGAGCTTTGAGCGCGCCGCAGGACCAACGGCGAGCGCCATGGCGGATGGCGCATTCGACCATGTGCTTGGCCTCGCCGACTACCGAGCTGGGCACGCCACGCATGTGCAAGGAATGCAGGCCCTGTCGCCTTCAGAACTACGTGTATCTCTCACGCGTTCGGACGCGCGATTTCTTAGCCTCTGCATGCTCCCTGCGATGCGCCCCGTGTGTCCAAGCTCACCACCTGCGGGCGCCAGCGACATCTCTCCTTGCGGCGCAGGATCCTACGCGGTGACACCAAGCGACTGGCAGCGCGGGCGGCAGATCACCTTGCATCGTACGCATCTCGATTCTCCCAGCTTGGTCCCGCAACTAGAGAAAATTCGCTGGCAGTTTCAGACCTCGACCAACACGCAACGACTGCTATTTCTGCGCGGTGACCTCGACATTGTAAGTGAGCTTTCGTACGTCGACGACATGGCGCTTCGGGCGTCACCGCAGTGGCAAAAGCAATTGCATTTTGAGTCATCGCGCGAGTTGTACGGCGAAGTGATGAACACTCGCCTGGCGCCTTTCGACAATGTGCATGTACGCCGCGCGGTGAGCTACGCCATCGATCGCAGCAAGTTTGAACGCATCAAACCTGGGTCCATGCTGGGCACGGCCTTCCCGCTTCCTGCTGCGGTGATGGAGGATCTCGGAGGCCTGCCTTGCCAACACTATGACTACGAAGCCGCGCTTCGCGAGATGAGCCTCGCAGGCTACCCTTATGACCCAAACCGCAACACAGGTGGCTACCCGCATGTGATTCCGTACTTGGTATACGCCCAAGGGGTCGCTGAGTATTCCGCCCAAGTGGTTGCACGGTCGTTGGAGCGCATCGGCCTACGCGTGGAGATTCGCGTGCTCAGCTACCAAGCCTATTTGGCGCAGGCACAGCGTAAAGGCGCCTCGGCGATCTCGTTTGGAGGTTGGGGCGTCGACGTACCGGATGCAGCAGCCTTTCTACGCCCCCTCTTTCATAGCAACGCCATCTCGGACGAAGACTCCACCAACGCCGCGTTCTATTCGAATCCGCAAGTGGACGCAGACTTGGACAAGGCGACCATCAGCGCAGACCCAACCGAGCGGCGACAAGCACTCACACGTGTACTACGCACGCTTTGTGACGACGCACCTTGGGCTTATACGTTTAGCCTTCGCACAGGGATGTACACCCAAGGCTATGTGTATGGTTTCCAACCGCATCCGATGGTCCGCTATTGGCCTTTTCACACTTCACTCGGCCCATTGTCGCCATGAGATGGTTGCTTGGCGTTCTGGCTCGGTTGTGGCTTGCCTTGAGCCTGACCTTCGCGCTTTCTGAGTGCGGAGGTGCAGACCCGGTGAGGCAGATGATGGGGCCTCAGGCCAGCGCGGCGGAAGTGCAACGCGTGCGCCGCGGACTCGGTGGGGATGCACCATGGCCCGTGCGCTACGTGCGCCAACTTCAGGCATTTGTAGGGCCCGTCCCCAAAGGTTCCGCTGCTTCGGAACCGGGCGCGCTAAAGTTCGGCGGCTTGCATTTTTCGCTGGGTACAAGTTATGTGCGTCATACACCTGTCGCGCGCGCCATCGCTGAACGAATTGGAGCGACCTCTGCACTTGCGCTCGCTATTTTGCTGTTCGAATGTGTGTTCGGCCTCACCCTCGGCCTGCTGCTACGCGGACGACGCTCACAGGGAATCGCCGATGCGGGTGGCGCCATTGCGGCCAGTGTTCCGGCCTTTGTTTTGGCCATGGTCTTGCAAGCCGTGTTCGCTGCAGCCTTGGGGTGGTTTCCGATCGGCGGCTTTGAGGGCAGCCCTATGTTACGACTTCGCGCCTTGATTCTGCCGGCTCTCTCCGTCGGTGTTTTGGGCGCCACCATGTACGCCAAAGTGGCGCACGACTTGTGGAGCGACATCGAGCGGCAACCCTACCCGCGCACGGCGCGCGCGAAAGGCCTCTCCAAGCGCAGAACATTTTTCATGCATACCGCACGCAATTCTCTGGTGCCTTTGGTGGTGATGCTCGCGACCGACGCTGGGCTTCTTTTCGGCGGGGTGGTCACCGTGGAGAATGTGTTTCGATTTCCAGGCCTGGGGACATTGGCCGTGCAGTCGGTGATGGCCGGAGATTTACCGATGCTCACGGGCATCGTTGTGGTCGCGACCGTGGCCGTTTCGGTCTGCTCCGGACTTGGGCGCGTTGCATCTCGATGGTTGGGCGCGCCTCTTACCTAGGTTGTATCGCCAGCGAATTTGCTTCTACTTTGCGTATCGCACGCACTCGGCCTTGGTCTGGCCGGTCGCAAACTTGGCGCAATTTGCATACGCCTCTTTGGACTTGGCGCCCTGCCCGCTCGCTTGATACGCAACGCCAATGAGGGCCCAAACTTCGCCATCTTTCGGATTCGCTGCGACCACCCGTTCACCTTGCTCAATCACGCGCTTAAACTGACTTCTATCGAGTGCGGTCTCAAGCTGTTTGCGCGTGAGCAGAGGAGGCTCATCGGTGCTTGGACGCGAGGCTGCGGACGCATTCGGTGTGAGCGCAGCCACCGCCGCCGAAGCTTGCATCGGCAAAGGCACTGCCGCTGGCGCTTGTGCATCAGGTTGTGCTGGGTCCGTCGAAGGCTCCGTTGCGCCCGTGTGCTGCCGTTCTGCACGCGCATAGGTGCCGGAGACGGCGAGGCTTGCTGGCTCGCCCAGACCTGCATCGAGCAGCGCTGGGTCCACCTCGGCCGCACCTCGTACGCCGCGTCGCGCGATGACCAACCCGCCCGCCACCGTGAGAAGCAGAGCCGCAAACACAGCCGCAACCACACGCCCAGAACGCCGGTGGGTGCCCGGAGATGCAGGCGCCGCGGGCGAAGGCGCAACCGACAGCATCGCGTCGCCAAAAAGCTTTGCCACGCGCTGTGCCTCAGCCTCGGCGTTCTCCACAAGGGCCCGGACGGCGACCGAGTTGGTCGGCACTGGCGGCACCGGCCCTTCGGTGATGACTGCGGGCGGGTCAATCACGGGATCGTTGGGCACATCAAGCAGCGAAAGATCATGCACGGAGCTCAAGTCCTCGGTAAGCACCATCATTGCCGCCGAAGACGCAGGTGGCACTGGCGGCAAAGGCTCGTCCCGGAGTGGCAGCGGATTTGAATGCGGCGCCACCGACGGAGACAACCACGCAGAGCCGGACACGCTGGATGGAGGCGCGAGCGTATTCACTCTGAGCGGCGCCTCGGAGCGCCTAGGGCGCACCGCCGCCATGGTATTCTGTGTCACACGTACCGCCCCAAATGCCCGAGTCTCGTCGGCGACAATCGGCACGGTTGCTGTCGCGGCCTCGCCGAGCGGCGAAGCGCTTGAGCGCAAAAGTCCATGCGCATGCAACTGAGCGAAATCCTCCGCCAACCCAATCAATCGCCCCTTGCTCTGTGCAAGCAAGGTAAACAGCGTCTCGGTCCCATTGGCCACCGACGCACGCAACAACGCATCCGCGTGCGTCGTGGCAACAAATGCAGCATCCTGAGCATCTACGGCAACATAACGCGCGACGGCTGGCAACGCAGACGAGAGGCGCGACCACGAAGAGAGCAGCCCATCCAACTCAGACAAGATCTCGCTCACAGGTTGGTGCAGCTCGACAACGGCTGGCGCCTCCCCGTTCATCATCGCGAAACGCAGAGGCGCGAGAAGATGCGCCAGGAGAAGTGCCTGCAGACCCTCCGCACCGGCGTAGCTCGCTGCCACCAGTTGGCCTCGCACGAAGGACAACGCTCCCGCGCGCTCTGACGCAGCCGATGCAACCGCGGAGACAAGCTCGACCCGTCCGGTGATCGCCGTCTTAGAAAATCCCGCAATCAAGTCTTGAACGGACGTCGATGCGGCGTCGAGCTCGCAGGTCTCACCGCGCACAGCATGGTTCACAAAGGATGCGAACAGATGACTGCGCAGCACCGCCCTCAGGCGTTGCGCCAAATCGGCGCCGGCTACAGGTTTCGAGATCAACTCCGCACAACCAGCCTCCAAGGCTCTGACCCGCGAAGACAGATCTTTGGGATCCGCCATCATTAAAATGGGTGCAGAATACCCAGATTGAAGCAGCGTGCGAAGCACCTTCCAGCAGGCCCCGTGAGGCGCATCCGCATCGATCAGCACCACCCCAAAGCTATCGTCAGAAAGCGCTGATGAGGCCGCGGTGTCCGTGGAGGCCAAGCGCACCAACCACCCTGCCTGCTCGAGCAAACGAACGGTCCGAACCGTGTCGGGATCGCTCGCACCGAGCCAGAGAAGCGTGGTTGGCGACAACGCTTAACCGCCAGCTTTGGTGCCACAATTGGCGCAAAACTTGGCTCCAGGAGCGAGGCTCGCACCGCAACCCACGCATGAGCTCGGCGCTTCTGCGACCTTCAAGCCACACTCCGCACAGAACTTGGTTCCCGCGGGTTGTTGCGCGCTGCAGCCACCGCAAGCGATAAACGCCCCGCCCGCCGACACCTTAGGTATCGCTGCCCCTACGGCGCCAGGCGTGCCGCCCGCAAAAGCCCCAGCCATCACGCCGGCCATGTTGGCCCCGACAGCCAACTGCATGCCTGCCGCCGCAAGCCCGCCTCCGGCTCCACCACCATGCTCGCGCATGCCTTCGCCTGAGGCGATG
>JAYWGD010000528.1:0-13222 GCA_043778435.1 Myxococcales bacterium
GGTCAAAACAGTACTTCAACTCATGGGAAAACCAGACCATCCCGTGGTTCATCTTGCCCCACGCATCGGAGACCTAAGGCGCCACTGCGGAGGCGTGGAGCGAGCGAAAAAGTTGTGGGGTTTCGCACCCAAAGTCAGCATCGAAGAGGGCCTAGCGGAGACTGTACGCTGGTATCAAAACACCATGGCGGCCTCCACTTGATTCCCATTATGCGTCCGTGGTGTGGAGAGGAAGAGCTTGAAGAGCTCCGCACGGTGTTGGCGTCCGGAATGCTGACGCAAGGCCCTCGCGTGGCCGTTTTTGAACAAGCCGTCAAAGAGGTGGTGGGCACGCGTCATGCGTTTGCGATGTCGAGCGCAACCACGGCGCTGCATTTGTGTTTGGTGACGCTCGGGCTTGGCCCCGGTGACGAAGTCTCGGTTTCCGATTTTAGCTATCCCGCGACAGGCAATGTGGTGGTGCAGACGGGCGCCACACCGGTCTTTGTAGACGTGGATTTGCAAACCTACGCCATCAATGTCGATGATTTTGCAGCCAAGATTACGCCTCGCACAAAGGCTGCGCTTGTCGTGCACCCGTTCGGTTTGATGGCAGACATGCGGGCGCTCTCCGAGGTGGCTTCGCGTCATGGCATTTCCCTCATCGAAGATGCGGCGTGCGCGCTTGGAGCGACCTCCGCGGATGGCGATGCAGGCGCGATAGGACGCATGGGCTGCTTTAGCTTTCACCCTCGAAAATCCATTACGACGGGCGAAGGGGGCATGATCACAACCAACGATGATGCGCTCGCGGAACGCATTGCTCTTTTGCGCACCCACGGCGGTGTGCGCAAGGATTGGTACCTCAGCTTTTTGGATGCGGGGTACAACTATCGCATGAGCGACCTCAATGCCGCCGTCGGCGTGGCGCAGATGCGCAAGTTCAGAGCCTTGGTCAGCGCAAAGCAGCAACACGCACAACGTTTGCGAGCGTTGTTGCACGATTGTCCGGGCCTTACCCTGCCCGTCGAGCCGGCGGGTCGTGTGCACACCTATCAAAGCTTTGTTGTGCGACTTGACGACGCCATCGATCGCGATGCCGTCATCGGCACACTGCGCGCGCGCGGCGTAGAGACCACCTTAGGCACCTATGCGATGCATGGAGAGCCTGCGATGGTTTCTCGCTACGGCCAAAACGATCGCTGCCCAAATTCCGCGCGTTTGGCGCGCCAAACGCTCACTCTCCCTCTCTGGCCTCAAATGGATGAAGGCGTTTTACTTCAAGTGGCAAGCCACGTAAAAGAGGTGCTCCAAGCCCCTCCGAAACGAGGAGTCTAAGTCTCATGGCCACCTCGCGTACGCCTTACCGTTCTCATGGCGATGGGTCTTTTTCGACCAATGATTTTGCTTCTATCGGACCGAACTGCGTGTTCGAGGCGGGCGTGCTGGTGTTTCATCCACAGAGCATCTCGCTCGGCGAGAATGTGTACGTGGGGCACCAGACCATTTTGAAGGGTTACCACAGGAACACGATGCAGATTGGTGACCACACGTGGATTGGTCAGGGCTGCTTCTTTCACAGCGCGGGCGGTCTCACCATCGAGCACGACGTGGGCATTGCGCCATCGGTTCGTATCCTTACGAGCGTGCACGACGAGGCCCCACAGTGCGTGCCTGTGTCCGGCGCTGCACTCCAGTTCGCGTCTGTGCACATCGAGACCGGCGCAGACATCGGCATTGGCGCAATCATCCTGCCGGGTGTGCGTATCGGGCGAGGTGCCATCGTGGGCGCCGGTAGTGTCGTCAATCGTGACGTCCCAGCCTTCGCCGTGGTGGCTGGAGTTCCCGCCCGCGTTTTGCGCTACAGGCCGGAATAGGGGATGTCCGACCAGACCAAACTTGTGGTGGTGGACTACGGCGTGGGCAATGTGCGCTCGGTTGCGAGCATGCTTTTGCATTTGGGCCATCGTGCGATCATCACCTCGAATCCGGAGTTGGTCGCCACGGCGGATCGCATCTTTCTGCCCGGCGTAGGTGCATGGGACACGGCCATGCAAAATTTGCAAACCACGGGCTTGCTGCAAGCATTGGAGCGGGCCGTTTTGCAACGTGGTGTCCCCGCGATCGGGCTGTGTTTGGGGATGCAACTGCTCTTTGATTCTGGCGAAGAAGGCGCGCTCCCAGGACTTGGTTTTTTGCCGGGCTCGGTGAAACGACTTACCGACGAGCCTGGACTTCGGATCCCTCACATGGGCTGGAACGATGTCGTGAAGATGCAAGAGCATCGCGTATGGAATCGAAGGCAGAGCGATCTGGAGTACTGCGATTTGGAGGCGACGTCGCAGTTCTATTTCGTGCACTCGTTCCATGCATCTTGCAATGAAAACCTCGTGTTGGGAAGCACCACCCATGGCACCTCGTTTCCCAGTGTGGTGGGACGGGACAACATTGTCGGCGCACAGTTTCATCCCGAAAAAAGCCATCGCTATGGCATGCGGTTTTTGGCCAATTTCATGGAATTCCAACCGTGAGCGTCATCAGCACTGGCGTGCGCCCTAGACTGATCCCTACGCTGCTCATACGCGGAAATGCGGTCTACACCACCCGTGCATTTGCAAACCCTTGCTACGTGGGCGACTTACTCAACACGGTGCGCATTTTTAATGAGCTCGAAGTGGACGAGCTCATGGTGCTCGACATCGATGCCTCAAGTGAAGGGCGAGGCCCGGACATGAATCTGATGCAGGCGGTGGCAGACGAGTGCTTCATGCCGCTGTGTTACGGCGGCGGCGTTTCGAGCGTCGAGCAGATGCATGCACTCTACAAAATTGGCGTTGAGAAGGTGTCGCTAAATAGTGCACTCTACAGCGATCCCGAATTGCTGGAGCGTGCAGCAAAACGATTCGGACGTCAGGCCGTTGTCGCCTCGCTCGACGTCGCTCGCGTTCGCTCGGACGTTCGCCCCACACCCTCTTGGTCTTATTCTCGTCGGGCGAAATTGGAGCAACTCGTTCACGCCCCAACGGCATTGGACGCGGCCCGCAGCTACGCACAACTGGGAGCTGGAGAATTGCTGCTCAGCTCTGTATCTTGTGATGGAACGCGCGAGGGTTACGACTTGGCGCTTGTGGCCGAAGTGTGCGGCGCAGTCGACATTCCCGTAATTGCCAACTGCGGCGGCGGCACACTAGACGACGTTCAGGCAGCGCTGTCAGCAGGTGCGGCGGCGGCAGCGGCAGGAACCATGTTGGTGCGGCAAAAGGCACTTGAGAGCGTTCTCATTCACTATCCAAATCAGCGACAGCGCAGCCTCAGCATCGCCCCTCCTTCGTCTTGGAGCCAAGTGTGAGCGAGACCACAATTCAAACCGCGTCGCCGCGACGATGCGCGCGTTGTATCTTGGATGATGCCTTCACCAAGCTCGAGTTTGATAAGCATGGCATCTGCAACTATTGCCATAGCCACGACGCCATGGACGCGGCCTACCCCACGGGCGCGGAGGGGCAACAACGTCTGGCTAAATTGATTGCGGAGATGAAGCTCGCCGGCAGAGGAAAGAAGTACGACGTCATCGTTGGTGTGTCCGGAGGCTGCGATTCGACGTACATGCTTTGGCTTGCCAAGCAGCATGGCTTGCGTGTGCTCGCCGCCCACTTCGACAACACGTGGAACTCAGGCATCGCAACGCAGAATCTTTACGAAGCACTTCGGCGTCTGGACATCGATCTCTTCACCATCGTGGTAAACAACAAAGAGTACGATGAGATCTTGCGAGCATTTTTGCACGCAGGAACGCCGGACATCGACTGCCCGACCGACATCGCATTGGCCGCCACCATGTACCTGGCAGCCGAAAAACATGGCGTCGGCTACCAATGGGATGGTCACTCGTTTCGCACCGAGGGCTCGGCCCCTATCGACTTTATGTACATGGATCAGCGGTACATTCAGAGCGTCGTGCGCATGTTCGGGCGTACGCCAGGGTTCAAGTTCACAACCTTCCCGACGCTTTGGCTGGGGCAGCAATTTCGCTGGTGGTTGTCGGTGAAAATCAAGCGCGTGCGGCCGCTGTACTGGTTGGATTACGACAAAGAGGCAGTCAAGAAACAGCTCGCGGCCGATCTGGGTTGGAAGTGGTACGGCGGCTTGCACTTGGAGAATCGCTACTCCGAGTTTCTGCACACCTATTACAATCCACTTCGCTACAAGCGAGACATGCGCACGATCGAATATTCGGCCATGGTCCGCACAGGAACTCTCGCCCGAGAAGAGGCGCTGGCACGCATGCGTTTGCCGCGAAAGGTTCGGCAGAACACTGTCGACATCGTGACGACGCGCTTGGATTTGAGCTCCGAGCAGCTGGAGAACATTCTTTCCGGACCGGTCAAAACCTACCGCGACTACAAGACCTACAAGCAGCACTTTGAGCTGCTGCGCCCGGTGCTCTATGTCTTCATGAGGCTCGGTTACATCTCGTCTTCGTTTTTTGAAAAGTACACCGCAAAGTCGTGACCCGAATCGGTTAGATTGCGCTCTGTTAATGAAAGTCGCGTTTGTCGGAAACATGAACAATTGGTTCTTCTCGGTGGTCCGCTTGCTGAGAGACCGCGGAGTGGATGCCCACCTGTTTATGGCCGGCAACGAAGGCATGATGTTTCATCCGTCATTTGACAGCTTTGACCTGGAATACAGGGAATACACTCATGAACTTCCTGTTGGGAACCCACTGTTCCTCCACTCGGTGGCCCCAAGTGACATTCGTCGCGTGCTCGCGCCCTACGACTTCGTGGTCGGATGCGGTGCCATGCCCGCATACGCGGAGAAGGCGGGGTTTCAACTTGATGTGTTTTGGCCTTATGGCAGTGACCTGACGGAGCTACCGTTTATGCGCCTTGGCGTTCCGCAGCGCGGCTCTTTGCGCGCGTTCGCCGATGTACGTTTTTTTCAGCGCCGGGGGATTCGCCGTGCGCGCGCGCACGTGGGGATGTTCGAGCTCGAACACGAACAGGCGTTAGATCGCATTGGCACCGAAGGCGTGCGCACAGGGATTCCGGTGGCGCCTCTGTACCCCAAAGACTTTATGCCTGAGGCGATCGAGAGGACGCGCAAGCGCTCAACATGGGCGGACGAGTTTGCGCATGTTCGGGCCTCAAGCGACGTTCTTGTGTACCACGCCTCACGTCAGCTCTGGAAATCACGGACCACGCCGCTTAATTACAAAGCGAATGATGCCTTGTTTCGCGGATTCGCGAACGCGCAACAGGCTCGTCGCGACGTTCGGATGTCGATGATCTGCCACGAGTTTGGACCGGATGTGCAGGCATCCAAAGAGCTGTGCGCAGAGTTGGGCATTGCATCCAACGTTCATTGGTTGCCACCCATGGCGCGCAAAGACATCATGTGTGGCCTGTCTTTGGCGGATATCGCCGCCACCGAGTTTGCGAACTCATGGAATTTCAGCGGCGTCATTGCGGAGGCTCTGGCCGTGGGCGTGCCCGTCATGCAACACCGGCGAGACGAGAACTACTCCGCCAAAGATCTCTACCCGCTCCTAAGTGCCGCCAACGACCTGGAGATCTTCCAACGACTGACGGAGTTCGTAGACAACCCTGCCCCGGCCCGTAAGGCGGCACGTGAAGCCGGAGCGTGGTTTCAGAAAGAGATCGTGAACGATCCACTCGCGCGCTGGGAAGAGCTCTTCAAACAAAAATCGCGTTAACAATCTGCCCCTCGCACGGAGCTGGCATTGGCGCCTGCACGGGGTCGAGCACCTCAGAATTGTGTACACATTTTCACGGGGTTTCACACAAAGCTCCCCCCTGCAAAGTATTTTGCGACTTCGTGCGCGCGCCGCCCTCTCTCCAGGTAGCAGCAAGCAATGCCATCCTGGCTTTGCGCTGCCTCTACCCACCGCGGAGGCTCCCACCATGTCCTATGTTCACTCGCACCTCGTTCGGTTCTCGCTCATCGCGCTCGCCGCATGCGCCGCCCATCCCACCGCGGGCAGCGATGACGACACCCACGTCGGCGAAGATGCCCTCATCACCTTCCCCGCCGCCGCATACAGTAAGGCGCCACTCGTCAGCTACGGCTCCACCACCACGCTTCCGTTCAGCACCGCCGACGGCTTCGTCGCCATCAAGTTCAACGGCAAGAAAGGCGACGTCGTGCGCATTGGCGCCACCACCGCCACGGGCGCTGCAGCAATCTCATACTTGGTCTTCGATAAGAAGACACTCGCTGCCCCCTCGTTGCCCAACGATCCTTCCGGGACGCTCAGGTACACGGTCGTGGCGGATGGCGAGTACTTCGTCATGATGCGCGACAAGAATCGAAGCTCAGCGTCCATACAGGCGAAACTGGATCTGTTGTCGCCGCGCCCCTCGGGCGATAGCAAGGTCGTTCTCTCAAACATGCCGTTCGTTGCAGCCACCCCTGCGGGCGACGCACCGGCGAACACCAGGGTGCTTCAGATCCATCAAGATATCAGCCTACGCCCATGCTTCTCCAGCGGCTGCGACGGCCCGTACCCCAAACCAAGACTTCACTTGTCTGCCACCATCATCGTGAGTCCGGGCCCAAACGGGCCCACGGTGTATCAGGACGTTTCTGTGAGCGGCGAAACCTTGGTCGGGAAAGAGCGCCACACGCCGGGAACCAAGATTACCCTACACAAGAGCCTCTATTCCGATGGTGGGCAGGCTGTCCCGTCGCTGAGTTTGCCGGTCGACGTCAATGAACGGCATTGGGACCCAACTTGGAAGGAGCAAGGGAGCACCACCGTCACGTTGAACACTTCAATAGGCGCCGACGGCACCCCGCAGTCCGCGTTGCATATGGCTCCGATCAAGATGCCGTTTGCCGAGAAGGGCGCGCCGTGGCCCTGGATACAGTACGACGGCTACGACGGGGTGCAGCGCTGGACCATGCCAACAATCGTTGCGTCGCGTGAAACATCGAAACAGCCCGACGACAATCTGCAGCTGACGCTCCCGTCCAACCTTCCGCAAACACCGATGGACGACGAAGCAGTGATTTCGCGCTTCCCAGCCGGACGCGGCGTGATCACAATGTACTCGTCACTCCTCGCTCTCCCCGCAGGGCAGTCCCTCGTTGGAGCGGATCCCGGAACGCGTGGCTATTCTCGACAGTGCGGACCACGCACTGGATGCGAAAAAGACTGGCATCTGTTCGCATTTCTGGATTCGACGACGTCGTTTACCACCGCACTCGACCGAATTTTGCCACTCACCATGCCGGTTACGGAGATCCAGTTGAGACTCACCGGGCCGGACACGTACGACGTCGACATATATGGAAGTCGGGTTGAGTGGAATGGAATGTTTACGGGAAAGAAACCAGCGTCTGCGCACATCGAGGGGGGTGTCGGGCACCTGTCTTCAATGGCCCGAACGAGAGTGACCGTGACAGCGACGGGGTTGCTGCTTTCGCGCGAGGCTCCGCCTTCCGCCAAGATTACGGGCACCGAGTCGGTGTTTCCGGACAAAGCCAATGACTATCTCCGCGCGCCGGATGGCGATTCCTACAGCGAACGTGGCTACTACAAAGAGCTGGTCCGATTCTGGGGTGGTGGAGGGTACGCCTTCATCCCGTTCAACAAGGAATGGTGAGCCTCCCCTTCTGAATCAAGCTCGGCAGATAGGTGCACTTCGCACCTATCTGCCGAGCTTTTATCGTGGTGTTGGAGCGAAGGGCAAAATGGTCTTCAGATCGTCGTCGGTGAAGCGCAGTTGCAAGCCCATGAAGTAGTCGCGGCGATCGGCCAAGAACACATTGTCCACGCCTCCGATGAACCAAACCTTCTTTAAAAATTCGTAGCCCAACCACACGCGATAGCGCGGGCGGGTGCCTTCGCCGAAGCCAAACACGTCGTTCACCACCTCGAAGCGACCATTGAGCAAATGAGCATCCAAGCCCAAACCACCTGTTGATTCTTTGATGCCAAAGCGACCCGTGAGACCAAAGCCATCGGCCAAGTTCACGCGACGCGCAAACTGCACCGTCACGCGAAATGCATCGGTTGTGGTGGTGGTCACCGTACGGTAGTGAGCCGGGTCGTTGGGGTTGGTGGTGTCTACATCCGTTTGTGTAAAGTTCGTCTTGCCGCGCGGATCGTTGATGAGCTCGATGACGTAATACTTGTCCTCGCGCGGCTGCAAGCGGAGCTCCACGTAGCTCTTGATGGTGCCCGACAAGAAGTTGTAGTCGCTGCGCAATCCGACCACGGTCTGCAATCGGCGAACCCCATCAACATAGTCTCCAATCCCCTCGGCCACGCCTTCAATCTCTTTGACCAGCGTGTCGTCTTTGGTGAGGCGACCGATGCTCCCCTCGCCGCGATCGATACGACTAGCGATAGAATCTACGTGGCTCAGCGCACTCTCGAGGCTTGCCGAAGCACGGTTCACGCGCTCCATGGTGGCGTGCAATTCTCCCACGCCGCCCTTGCCATCCGTGGGCTGCACCAGCATGCGCACATCCGACGTAATGGCCCGAACATTGTCCAAGATGGCAGCCACCTTGGGCTCTCCTTCACCCGTGATGCGATCAACGTGTTCGAGCGTCTCATGCAGCGACGCGCGGTTCTCCCGTACTGTCTCGTTGAGCGCCTCGGTGGCATCTGCAAGATTCGAAAGAATGCGGCGCACGTCGCTGCCTCCCTTGTCGGTGCCCAACGAATCGGCCAGTTGCTCCGACACCACCTTCACGCGATCAGCGATGCGAGCCACGTCGCTCATGATTTGATCCGTGCTCGCGGCCTCGACGATGCTGCGCACTTCGTCGCCATCCACAAGTACACGCTCGCCCTCAAATCCCGGCGTAAGCACGATGGCGCTCTCGCCCAAAATAGAGGCGCTTTTTTTTCCCAAGCTGGCGCTTTCAAACAGCTTCACATCTCCGTGCATCCGCACGTCCACACGCGCCTTGCCGTTCTCTAAAGAGATGCGCTCAATCTGCCCAACGGGAATTCCAGCGATGTTGACACGTGAATGGTTGGCAAGGCCTGTGGCATCCTTGATGTATCCGTGAACCATGTAGCCCTTCGGCGCCCCAACCTTGGCGCCGCCCAGCATGCTGTAGACGCCATAGCCCGCAACCGTGGACCCGATCGCGAAGACCCCAACCTTTGCCGCCTTGGTCCACGTTGCCACGGCCTGATGCGATACAGCATGCAGCCTGCACGCTCAAGTGCTGTTGCTAGACCACGCGATTCCCGCTCACCAGTTTGCGCGCCTTGTTCGCGATAAGCGGGTACTCGTACGCGACGCCGGACAAGGCTTTCCACGCCGCAATCAGATGAAAGACCAAGCCTACGAGAAGCGACAGCCCAAGTGTGGGCACCGCGAGAATCGTGCAGAGCGCAGACCACAAAAGTGCTTGTAGCGCCTGAAACTCTACAAATGACGACTTACCCTTTTGCAACACGTAGACGAGTAGCGGCGCCAACAACCAGGAAAAAAGCACGCCCGCGTGCGCAGCGCAGGCCCAAAGCCGGCTGTCCGAATCCACCGCGTTGGTGTTCACAGAGCCGAGTTCAGAAGTTTGCATCGTGGTGTTCATCCAACATCTGTCGCTTGGCAGCGCCAAGAAATTTCAAGCCTTCATCACAATCCGATCATTCGCGACGCTCTTCTCAAGCCGGCAGCAATTGGGTAAGGTCAGGGTCTACTTTTTCAAAGGATGAAGAGCATGAGTGGCCATTCCAAGTGGGCGACGATCAAGCATAAAAAGGGAGCAACCGACGCCAAGCGCGGCAAGATGTTCACCAAGCTGATCAAAGAAATCACCGTGGCGGCCCGTATGGGCGGCGGCGACATCACCAGCAATCCGCGCCTTCGTACGGCTGTCGCGGCTGCACGTGGCCAGGCGATGCCTTCAGACACCATCACGCGCGCCGTCAAACGCGGCGCAGGCGAGCTCGAGGGCGAGTCTTACGACGAAGTGCTTTACGAGGGATCAGGCCCTGGCGGCACGCTGTTCTTGGTCGAGGGCGTCACCGACAACCGCAACCGCACTGTTGCGGAATTGAGAAAAATATTTGAGAAAAACAACGGCATGCTGGGCACCTCAGGCACTGCCGGTTGGAACTTCGAACGCCGGGGTCTTATCGTGCTCGACAAGGCCAAAGCCACCGAAGATCAGCTGATGGACTTGGCCCTGGGCGCCGGCGCCGACGACTACACCGACGAGGGCGAAGAATGGTACGTGTATACTGCAACAGATGCGATGCAGACCGTTGCGGATGCACTGGAGAAGGCCGGCCTAGCGCCCACGTCGTCGAAGCTGGCCTACTTGCCTAAGGCCAAAAAGCCACTCGAAGGCCGCGATGCTGAGGTGGCACTGAACCTTGCCGATGTGCTCGATGATCACGACGACGTGCAAAATGTCTATGCAGACTTCGATGTCTCGGACGAAGTCATGGCCTCTCTTGCCTAAGGCTTTGTCCTGACACTTCCTGCGCGGCCTGCAGCGAGGATTGGCGTGGGCCTGCGCGAGTCGCTGGTGCTCGGTATGGACCCGGGCACGCGCAGATTTGGCTGGGGCGTCATTTGCAAAAGTGGCACGCGACTCACCCATCGTGGCCACGGTGTGATTCGTCTGGATGACAAAGCGCCGCTCGCCGAGCGATTGGTTGCGCTTGAGGCGGAGCTTGTTCAGGTGGTCACTCTCTACCATCCCACGGAGGCGGCCGTTGAGAGCATGTTTTTCGGCTTGGACGCGAGTGCCGCAGGCAAGCTTGCCCACGCGCGCGCCATCGCCATGTTGGTCTGTGCCCGCGTGGGCTTGCAAATTGGCGAATATCCTCCAGCGCGCGTAAAAAGCGCGATTGCGGGAGGTGGCCGCGCCGACAAAACACAACTGGGCCGCATGGTCATGGCGCTGCTCAAACTTACTGAAGCGCCAGCGCTCGACGCCAGCGACGCCCTCGCCATTGCCCTTACTCACGCGCAACGCTCGCCTCTCGCAGCCCTCGCACGACCTACACCACGAGCGCCCAAAAAGCCCGCAGCCCCAGCGCCCAAGCGCAGTGCATTGCTTGTCAGGTCCCATCGTCTCACCTAAGAGGAGATTTCCAATGCGACATGCCCATTTTTTCACCGTAGCCCTTGGCTTTTGTGTTGGCTTGCAAGGCCCAAGCGATGCTTACGCGGACATCGCGCCTCCCCGTCCGGCCACCAAACCCGCTGCTGCGGCGCCCGTCGCATCCAATCGTGATGCCGCGGCTTTGGTGCTCAAGGTGCAAGGCTTGTACGACAAGACCACGAGTTTTATGTCGCCGTTTACCCAAGACTTTACGGCCACTTTGCACAATAAAAAAGTGCACTCTGCAGGCACTGTGGTTTTTGCAAAACCGGGCAAGATGCTGTTCGATTACAAAGACCCGGCCGGCAATCGCGTGGTCTCCGATGGCGCCACGCTTCGCGTCTACGATGCTTCGGCCAAGCAGATGTATGAGCAAGCCGTCGACAAAGCGCAGTACGCCGCAGCGCTTGGTTTTTTGGTGGGTGGCTCCAAACTGCAAGACACGTTCAAGTTCCAAGCATTTGATGGCGCGTCGATGAGTTTTCCAGGCGGATCTGTGCTGGTCGGAACGCCCATCAAAGACATACCATCTGTGAAAAAGCTGCTGCTTTACGTGGATGATGCCACCTCCCAAGTGCGGCGCGTGCTTGTGGTCGACGGACAGGGCAACAAGAACCGCTTCGACTTTACTGCGCCGCGCGTGAACGAGCCTGTCACCGAAGACAGCTTCCGCTTTACGCCGCCCGCAGGCACCAACCTGGTCAAGCCGTGAACGATCACCCTCGAGATGCGCGTGCACCTCAGGGCGAACGTCGGAGCTCCAATGTGGGGCAACGGCGTTCGCTGACTCATGTAGGCGGCAAGGTCAGCGCATTTGGCGATGCCGACGTTTGCCAGGCCTTTGTCTATGCACTGGAGGTTGCCTCCTCCAGCCAAGTGCAAGACTCCTCCATTCTGCGGCCGCACGTGCACGATTTTCACGTGTATCCCGCACGCATGCACCCAGAGACGGCAGCGCGTCTGATCTATGCGTTGGCTGGGCCACGGGATGTGGTGATGGACCCGTTTTGCGGCTCTGGTACGGTGCCTGTAGAAGCCATGCTTCTCGGTCACAACACCATTGCCGCAGATCTCAATCCGCTTGCCGTACGCCTCACTTTGGCCAAGGCCGGAGGCACCTTTCACCCTGATAATTTTCTAGCAGCAGCCATCCGTGTGCGCGCCGTCGCCGACGAGCGTCGCACCAAGCGCAGAGGGTATGCCGCCGACTACGGCCCCGACGACCGCGCCGCGTTTGCGCCTCATGTGCTGGCCGAATTGGACGGCCTCCGCGTAGGCATTTACAGCGAGCCTGCAAGCCCCATTCGGGATGCTTTAGACTTGGTACTGAGTTCGCTTTTGACCAAGCTCAGCGTGCGCC
Source organism: Myxococcales bacterium (assembly GCA_043778435.1). GTDB lineage: Bacteria > Myxococcota_A > Polyangia > Polyangiales > Polyangiaceae > JAAFHJ01. The sequence goes on from JAYWGD010000528.1 coordinate 12,446, forward strand.
GCGCCGACACCTCGGACGAGCAAACCGACAAGCGCATCGCAGCCGGCTACCCCGCCAAGATGTTTCAGCGTCGCGCAGAGAGCTTTGCCGATGGTCTGCACACGTTTGAGCGACAGCTTCCTCATCCGAAGCCTCGTTTGCTCACATTCATCTCCGATGTTCGCGACCTCAAAGGTGTGCGCGCAGGCGAAGCCCAAGTCATTGTTACATCACCGCCCTATGCCGCCACCTACGACTACGTCGAGCATCACGACATGCGCATGCGTTGGCTCGGCCTAAGCACCGACGGTATGTACAAAGGCGAGATTGGCGCCAGGCGCGTGTATGCCCCGCTCACTCCATCGGAGGCGCGCGCGGCATGGCAAGGCGAGCTCGCCGCCATGCTTCGCTCGCTTGCGCGCGTCACATCACCAGGCGCGCGCGTGGCGCTGCTCATGGCCGATTCCGCCGTGGGAGACACGCCTATGCGCGCCGACGAAGCCATTGCGTTTTCGCTGGCTGGAACCCCCTTCACACTTGCAGCGGGCGCGAGCCAAGAGCGGCCACACTTTCACGGTCCCACCCAGGGAGCCTTCCGAAATGCGCCCCGACGAGAACACGTGCTGTTGCTCCGTCGCGGCTAGCAAAGGTATAAGTCTTCCCCATGCCTATCGTCGAATTCGACGCCCCGCCCCGCCCTCGTCTCAGCTTGCAGGTTGCAGAGGAGGCCAGGCTCATCGACGTGTGCGATGTCAACCGTACGCCCGTTCCTTTTTCGTGCCGCGGCGCCTCGTGCGG
>JAYWGD010000529.1:0-4017 GCA_043778435.1 Myxococcales bacterium
CCAGATTGGAGCGCGCTTGTGCTACGAGGCCACGCCATCGAAGCGCGCGTCTACGCCGAAGACCCAAAGAAGAACTTTATGCCCAAGCCCGGCGATGTGACCGAACTCGTCTGGTGCGGCGGGGCAGGTGAGCGTTTGGACGACACCGTGCGCATTGAGTCGGCGGTCGTGGCTGGCAGCAAAGTTACGCCCTATTACGACCCCATGGTGGCCAAGGTCGTCGCGTGGGGAAGCGACCGCGCGACAGCGATGCGCGTACTCGACGAAACATTGCAGAGTACAACCATTGCGCCGCTTGTTACCAACATCGCATTTGTGCGCGCGGTGCTCGCCGATCCAGACTTCGCACACGGCGAATACGACACCGCCTTTGCAGAGAAATTCGCAAAGAGCGCGACCTTCTGATCTACGTGCGCTTGGCGATCTCTTGCAGACAGGCTTTGGCTTTGTCGAGATCACCCGTTGCCGCATAGAGACGCGCGAGATTTGTGTAAAGCACACGTTGTTTCGCGGTCTCCTGAGCGCCGGGCATCATGGCCAGCGTAAGCCTCAGCGCTTCCTGCAAATCACCTTGTCGTTCGGCTTCAGCGGCTGCAGTTTCTGGCGTGAGTTGGGCATACAAGTCTTGGCCGTCTAGCCTTCGGATCTCCTCTGCATAGCGCTGAACCCACGGGGAGTTTGGCGCGAGTCCCAAGGCTCGCTCGGCCCAGAGGCCACGCTCATCGGCGCTCCAGCTTTGAGCCCGCTCGCGCGCGACCCAACGCTGTGCATGGGTCTCTGCATCGGGCACTTCAAATCCGGGCACGTGAAGCGCGCCATGCGCATCGAGGATGCTGTCTCGGAGTGCGCGAATTGCCGGGTCGTGAACCTCGACGTCGTCGAGCGCGAAGAGTGCGCGTAGAGATTCCGTCGCTCCGTGTTCGTCGGCGCTATGCTCTGCAAGCGCGCTTACTTGGGCGGACCAATCCTTGGCATCTGCAACGACCCACGGAGCCAAGCGCTGGAGCGAGGCAAGGGCTTCGGCCCGTCCTTGCTTCGCTTGCTCTTCTTGGCTCCAGGTTGGCGCGAACCATACGTTGAGGGCGTTCACCGAGGGTGCCTCCAAGATGCGGGCGCGCAGGCCTTGGAGATGCTCCGCATGTGCGTTGCCCGAGAGCGACAAGAGATCGCGTTGGCGCAAGATCTCTTGAAGCTCTTGTCGCTCGGAGTCTTGGAGGCCCTCGCCGTCGGCAAGCGCGCGCAAGCGCTTGTCGGTGGGGGCAATCAGCGCCCGCAACTTGCGCATGATCTTTGAGGCCTCGGGCGAGGAGTCGGGTTGGCCAAAGATGCCCGCTACCATTGATTCGGCATCTGCTGGCGCATCATGCGGCTCGTTCGCGTCGGCTTGAGAGAACTCTTTGCGCAGCCATGCCGCGAGTGCGACTTCGCCAGCACCTTCAAGCGCGAGCAGGGCCATGAGCTCTGGATCTCTCATGGTATTTGCGTTGGATGACGCGCGCGCCTCTGCTTGTCCGGCCCATATGCGCAGCCATGGAACCGCAGGTTGGAGCTCAGGAGTGTGGGCGCATACGTCGATTAGACGCTGCAAACTGGCGTCGAGCTTTTGAGGATCGCGCGACAAGCCTGAGGTGAGCACTGCAGGAGCGGGATAGCTGGTTTCCCACGTGCCACTCTGCATCTGCGTCATGTAGTCGACGGCAAGCATGATGTCGTCCGATGCGTCTGCCGATGAAGGTGTGCCGCCACAAGCTCCAAGCCAAGCCGACAGATGTGACGCTTCAAGCGGCTTGGGAGAAGGCGCTTGCGCGACATAGGCCGAGAGCCAGGCGTGCGCATAGGCGTGCTCGCGATGGCTCACGTTGGCAGACGCCGTGGCCTCGGCAAGTGCCACCGCAGCACGTTCATGCGGGTGAGCGAGGGCACGAAATTGCCTAGCGAAAGCCACGCGATTGGGCGACATCTCGAATGCTTTGCGGGCGGCATCGCGAGCCGCATTGGCGTGCCCCGAAAGGGCCAACACTTCGGCCAACTGCGCGGTGGCACAGGGGTCTGTGTGGTTGGAATCGCGCAGCTCCTCTGAGAGCCAAGCCCACACCTCGACCAGTGGATCGAGTCGTGCTTCCGATCGTTGCGCGCTTGCTGTGCTTGAGCGGGGCATCGACATGGGCGACAGCTCGTCGTGAGGACGCGTGGCTTCGGGGTCTTCGTAATTGGGCAGACTGTAGGCTTCGGAGAGCGCTTCGGACGAGGGAGGATGCTGGCTCATGGGGACACCTCGGGACGCATGCTGAGGCGCGCCGCATGGGTTCGGGCTCTGTCAGCAAGAAACTCATCACTTAACAAATAGTTGTACACATCACGGGTTTGAGAGCCTGTGTCGTCTGCACGTTGGAGTGCGGGACCCAGTGTCGCCTCATCCGTAGAGAGCACCGACACGCGGATCGCATGGTTGTCGCTAAGGCCTTTGTAGCGGCCAAGCAGGTACACAAGATAGGCCGCCCACGGGGCCGCATCGTCGCTCGAATCTGCCATCGGCAGCACCCACAACAATCCGTGATCCCATCCTAGAGTGGGCAACTTGGTCCGTGATGACACCATGAACGCTCCGGCCGTGATGACGCCAAACATCTCATCCAGCTGTGCCAAAAGCGTAGACCAAGGTCCGCTTTCCAGGCGCAACTTGTCTCGCATGTTGATGCCCAAAGTTTTGGCATTTGGCAATCGTGTATTCTGCACGGGAGAGGTGGTCTCAAAAAGTTGCAGCGCCGCGCGGCCCAGAGAGGCATTGAACGGCGCAGGCGCCGAAACACTCAGGGGTGCCAAAGCGCGCAGCACGCGGAGCGCAGCTTGGTGCTCGTGCGTCTTGCCGAGCACTTGCGCAAGCTCGGCGTATTGACGAAGCGAGTGCTCGTCGTGAGATTGAGTCTGAATGCGGCAGCGCATCTGCTCAAAAAATGCGTTGCCCACGGTAGAGGGTTGGTCACTTCGGGTTTGGCTCAAACTTGCGAGTGCGCGCGTAAAATCATCGACGTGTTGGGTCTCGTTTGGCTCAAGCTCGGCAAGAATGGCCAGCATATCTACTGGCGCATCGGTTCCCGTTCGCGTTCTGGAAAGCTCGATGGAGAGCTTGGCCGCGCGCGCGCGTCGCCTCGTCTCAGTGCCATGCTTGGCCACATTGCGGAATCCAGCTTCCGCGCGCTCGGACAAGCCTAGCTCGGACGCATATCGCGCCGCGCTTTCCACCAGACGAAGATCTTCCGGGAACAGCACAAGGGCTTCGTCGAGCACCGACAATGCCTCATCAGGGCGAGACAACTTATGCCCCAATGTTTCGGCAAGCCCTACGGCCGCCATGATGCGATGATCATCCGGCAAGCCATGACCATCGACAATGCGTTGCAGTGGTACCGTGGCTTCTTCGTAACGGCCCAGCTTGAGCAACATGTCGGCCTGCAACGCCAGTGCGCCGGCGTGATTCGGCATGAGAGTTAAGAGCGCATCGAGTTCGCCTGCAGCCGCCGCAGGGTTGTTGGATTCGCGATGGGCGCGTGTGAGCGTCCAATGCGCTTCGGCACGCGCGCGCGGCCGGCCGGGAAGCATCGAGAGCGATGTCGCGCGCCCGATCCGATCGTCGCTGGTCGATGCGAGCGCGAGCCAACTGAGGGCCCACGCATCCTGCTCTGGACATAGCTTGACAGCCTCTCCCAGCCAATGGTCAGCGCGCTCGGCGTTTCCGATCAGCTGTTCGCATTCAAAGGTGCGAAAGCAAAGAAGACCACGACGTGCAGGGGAGTGCACGCGCTCCGCCAGTGCGGCCGTAGCGTCGCGTTCGCAGCTAACATCATCGAGCAAAATCGCGCTTCTTCGTAAGCCTTCCCACGCAGCGACGTCGTGCGGTCGTGCGCGCGTGACGGCGCGAAAGGCTTCGCGCGAGGCGAGCGCATCGCCCGCCGCATAGTGATTCCACGCTGCCAATGCCAAGGTGTCGAGCTGCTCTTCCACAGAGGCTCCATGAGC
>JAYWGD010000530.1:0-4007 GCA_043778435.1 Myxococcales bacterium
GCAGCTGCGGCGTCCGCCAAGTCCGCTCATGTCGCGAAAAAGAAGGACGCGCATGCGACGCGCGCGACATCCACTTCGGTGGTGGCGACACACCTAGGGCTCGCAAAACAGGTCGAAGAGACCTTGCGCTTGCGGCAGGCCGCAACGCACGCCGAGCCTGTATTGGTGGAACTGGCGCCCGTGGTCGCAACCACTCATGTGGAGCCTGCCAAGACTTTGCTGAAGGATGCCGCTCCCACTATCGCCGTGCGGGATGCAAAAGAGGAGAGCGCCACGACCGAAGCGAAAGGCTCTCCTGCATTGAAGCCGCTGCCGTCGTTGGTGCGCGTGGCCGCGACCACCAAAGAAGTGGTTGCAGCCCCTACGCCGGCGACAACGACAACACCTGCTGTGGTTGCAGTGGCAAACAAAGCCCTAACCGACACCAAGTGCGTCACGCGTTACTCCGTTGCGTTCGGGCATGGCGACTCGGCCGCAGTCCCTGTCAACGTCTGCGGCGACAAGCTGGGAAAACTCACGCAGAAGTTGTTGCGCGCGGAGGGCACCCAGGGGCACGCATTGGATTCCAACCTAGCGCTGCGCCTGTCGAAGATGCTCCCCACAGACAAGGGGTCGAAGGCAGTTCGTTTTGACGTGCTCACGGATTCAAAAACCGCGCGCGAAAAAAGCCCACACGCCGACGGTCGCGCGATCGACATCCGGCCTACAGGCGTGTCGCTAAAGCAACTTGCGGATGCCTGTAAAAAGCTTGATGATACGGGATGTGGCGCATATCCGGAGGGCGGGTTCTTGCATGTGGACTTGCGTGAGCCCGGTGCAGGAAATGTGTCGTGGGTTGACGCATCGCGTCCGGGCGAGGCACCGAAGTATGTCGCCGAATGGCCAAAAAATCGTTAAGCTCGCCGCATGAGCTCGCGTGGAAATTACCCAGCGCCGAAGCCGTCTACGGCATCCATGGTCGAAGAGAGCGTAGAGCTCTCAAGGGAGTCCGCCAGCGAATCTGCTGGCAGGACGAACGCGGCCTACGCGCCCTTAGATCGTAAGCCTCTTCCGGCTGCGCTCGAAGTCCAATCAGTCGCCGAGCCTGCGGTCGTGTTGCGCGGTAGTTTAATGGACGACGCCGAGGTAGATGGCGAATCCACCATGACGTATTCCAAGCGCCCGTCACAGCCATCTCAGCCCACAGCTGCGGCAGTTTCGCGTGCAGAGAAAAGTCCGGAGTCGCAGGCAATGCGTCCTTCTGTTCCAGTGCCCAGGCCGCGTTCTTTTCGTCCGCCCGCGTTGACTGAGGGGGAGTTGGCTCCTGTGTCGCTTCCCGTCTCGCTTCGGGCGGCACCACGTGTCCCCACGCAAAGTGGTGTTCAGGCATTGTCCTTGTCCTCGTTGGGGGCTCCACCCGCGGCGAGCGAAGCCGCGCCCAAGAATTCCTTCGCTTCGGTCCCGCCTCCATCGGTCTTTCCACCTGTGGTTTCGTCCAGAGTGAGTACGGTTGATGCAAGCACACGGAGTAAGGTTTTCCCCGTGCGTTTGGCGTTTGGGGCCTTTGTTTCTTTGCTGTTTCTCGTTGTGGGAGCTTGCTGGGTGTTGGTTCGCGGTGCGACCACCACATCCGCAGATTCGAACACCAGTGTGAATCGTTGAGGCGCGCTACTGCCTGGACTTTAGTGGGCTCTTGACGGGCGTGCCTGGGTCTTCTGGCCAGATGTGACGAGGATAATTTCGCGAGAGCTCTTTGCGCAGCGTGGGGTAGTGATTCCTCCAGAAGCTTGGGAGATCCTTGGTGACTTGCAAAGGCCGTCGGTTGGGTGCCCAAAGATGCACCACCAGTGGCACCCCAGAGACGCTTGGCAACGTTGCCATTCCAAAAAAATCTTGCAGGTAAGATTCCACCCAAGGTTCGCCGTACCCCTCATATTGAATTGGCAAAGACCTGGCGTTTGCGAGTTGCAGTGTTCCCGGAGCAAGCTCGTTCATGCGCTTGGAACCCAGTGCTCCAGCCGCACGCAGCAAATCCAAGAGCCCCGCGCTCTCGACCTCTTCTGCGCGGGTATAGCCTTCCAGCTGGCCGCGGAGGAGTTGCTCAAAGTGCGCATCGGTGGGCGCGGCGATGCTCTTATCGGCTGCCGCACAAAACGCATAGCGAGCCTTCCAGGTGTCCCATTGTCCTTTGACGAGTAGCTTGCTGAGCCCCTGCTTCACCAGTGCCGCCGCCATCACGCGTGCGCCCTCCGATCCCGGGATGGGGCCACTTGATTCCTCAATCGACAGCCCCCGAAACTCAAGCGCGCGGGTTGCAAGAAGGCGTCCGCGTGCCTGATCCCAGGTCACATGATCGGTGTGTTGTAGCTGATCAGGAAAGACATCGAGCAACGAGAGTGGTTCGAACCCATGCACCAAACGCAGCGCATTGCGTCCTGTTTCTGTGCGTTCTGCATCCAATGCAACCACCCAAGGTTCGTGTCGCACCGCCGAGTCGGGGCTCAAGCTTGCGGGGCCAAGTCCCACCACGGCAAAGTCGTTGGAGGTCGCCGATTTGCGGCGCGCCACACGATCTGCAAATGCGCTGAGCAGGCACGCGTCTAGGTCTTCTCGGGTGGCTTGGTTCCATGAATTGCGTGGAGTCTGCACGCGAATGGACGCCACGAGTTTACGCACTGTGGTCATGCTGCTGCTGTCCAAGTTGGCTGCGCGCAGTTCGGCGCTCCGAAATCCTCCCGCTTCCACTTGGCGAAATTCCTCCATGCGATCGAGCAGATCAGAGGTGCTCGCGGCGATGTCTCGTGTGGCATCCCATCGAGCAAGGCGTATGTCGCGGGTCGCCAGCAACGCGGCCCCCAGCGCCGCGTCCTCTGCGCAATTGCGAGCGACACCTTCGACCACAAGCCGCGCATGACGAGGCGGCAACGGGAGGCGTCTCATGCGCTGTCCAGTCTCGGTGAGGGCGAGCGTTCCCTCGGAGAGCGCGCCAAGCATGCAAAGCTGGGCCTCGGCGGCATCCCATGTTTTGCTCTCTGGCGGGCTGAGCCACGGCAATGCGCGGACGCTGCATTCGGAGAGCTTGAGCCGCACATCGGCCAGATCGGCGGATGCGAGTTCGGGTAAGTCGTGATCTGAACGACGAGCAAAATCGCTCTCAGAATAGAGCCGGATGCATAGTCCTGGTCCTTGTCTTCCGGCACGCCCCGCACGCTGGACAGCAGAGGCTTTGGACGTTCCTGTCGTGCGCATGCGTGTCAGACCCAACCATGATTGATACTGCACCTCGCGTCGCAATCCGGAATCGATGACAACGCTCAAGCCATCAATCGTGACGGAGGATTCTGCCAAGTTTGTGGAGAAAATCGCCTTGCGCGTGCGCCCCCGCTGCAGTGCAGCGTCTTGCGCCTCGGCCGTGAGATCGCCGTGCAATGGCAAGGCGGTTACGCCGTGCTCGACAAGCAGCGCGCTTGCACGATCCATGCATCGACGGATCTCGCTGCCTCCGGGAAGGAAGACAAGAATGTCTCCCATCTGTTCCGAACTCAGGCAGCGTTTGAGTGCGTAATACACAGAGTCCTCGAGCTTGGTGGTCTCCGCAGGCGGGGCGTACACGACCTCAACTGGGTGCGCGCGCCCTTCGCTGGCAACCCGTTTGGCGTGGCAAAAATCTGCCAAAGGCCCCGCATCAAGGGTGGCCGACATGATGGCCAGCCTAGAAAGTCGGCCCTCCGCACGCGCTTGCAAACACAACGCGAGCGCCACATCCGTGTCCACATGACGCTCGTGAAACTCGTCGAGCAACACCGCGGCCACATCACCGAATGCATCAGGCCTCGAGGCCATTTCTGTGAACACACCTTCCGTCAGAAAGCGTATGCGGGTCTCTTTGCTGCGAACGTCTTCGAATCGGACGGTGTAGCCCACGGTCTGCCCGACCGATTCACCAAGCTCTGCGGCGACATGGTTGGCCGACGCGCGTGCAGCCACACGGCGTGGTTCAAGCACCAGAATCTCTCCGGAGATGTTCG
>JAYWGD010000531.1:0-4006 GCA_043778435.1 Myxococcales bacterium
CGGAGGTCTCGGAGAGGGGCGTAAAGGAATGCAATGCCCCGCGTGGCCTGACCACCTGACCGCTACGGTGTGCTTCGGTCACGAGCCGTAAAATCTCCTCTGTAGAATCTGGAGATGCGACATTGGACGGAGCAAAGCGCACCGCACCGCTCCAGTTTTCGACGATCTTTGCGTTCATAAGTAGGTCTTTCCTTCTCCGCGGTAGGTGGGCACTTGGCCGATGACGAGGCCGTTCTGTACAAGAACAATATCTGCAAATCGTTCGCATAGCTCGCCGGCTTTTGCATGTCGAAAAAAGATAGGCGCTCCCAATGCGAGCTTTGGGTCTACCTCAAAAGCGACAGGCGTTTGCACTTCACCGGCGCCCTGGTGTTTCACGAGCGATCCGGTAGCGGGCGCCACAATGCTTGGCGCGCGATCGGGTCCGGTTTCTCCAGATGCGATGTATCCTCCGCCCAAGCACGTGTAGGTTGCACTCTTTGGAGTACGCACGACTTCGAGCGCAAACAACATGGATGGTGTCACCGACAGCGCATCGTAATGATCGAACAACTGCGGTGCATAGAATGCGCTTCCAGCGGTAATTTCCGTGACCACGGGCTCCAATCGGCTGGTGTGCAGGCTCCCCGAACCTCCGGCGTTGACGATACGCAACTTGCCCCACAGCTGCTCGATCGCTTTCACGGCTGCAGCGCGCCGTTTTGCAATCGTGGGCATCGACCTTTTTTTGAGCTCACGCACAAGTCTGCACTCTACGCTTTTCGCGAGGCCCGACGCGGTGCGGTCGGGCACGCCCGCGATCTGTGCCTCGTATCCCATCATGCCCACCACGCGTACGCCGGGCACTTGCTTGGCGTAGCGAGCCAGCGTGCCTACGTCGTCTGGGCTCGAAAGAGGAGACCGGTCGACGCCAAAATGCAGCGGTCCAAAGTCGGTCGACATGTCCACGTCGATGCACACCTCAAGCGTAGTGTGGGCCTGGCTCGCGGCATGCGAGATGGCATCCAGATGCTTGGGGCTGTCCGTCATCAAGATTAGTGATTTCCCCTGCGAAGCATAAGATGCAGCGCGCGCCAAACTGGCTGCGTTAAGGCTAGGGTAGGCCACGAGCACGTCATGAAATCCGGCGTCCAAAAGATCGCATGCCTCGTGGATGCTGTAGGCCATCACGCCGGCAAAAGGCGCGCCTGAGGCGAGCACACGACGCAGAAGATCGGTGCAGCGAATTGACTTCGACGCCACGCGAACAGGGGTGCCCTGTGCCAGGCGCCGCACCTCGGCGATGTTGGCATCGAACGCATCGAGGTCCACCATGATCAGCGGCAGCGCTTGCCCGCGGATGGCGTCAGCCAGAGATTCATAACGCAATGTACCCACACCGGCACTGTGGTCCATGCGCCCTAAGCTTTACAGCTCTTTTTCGACCCGTGTGCGTGTCTTTTCGTCCATCGGGCCGGCTCGTGATAGCGCTTGCTTACCATGACGTTTTTCTCTTTCATACAGCCCAACGATGTCGCCTCCCCGCGAGGGATCGCGACGCGCTTGGCTTGGGTTCCGTGTGTGATCTTCGCAGTCACGGCCGCGGCGGCTTGCTCGCGCAACGCCGGGCTGATCATGTCCATCGATTCGTCGATGGCGACGCCCGACGTGGTGGATGAGGTGGGGATCACGCTCATGAACAGCGATGGCAATGTGTTCTTCTCGAACACCGTGGCGCTCAAAGCAGGCGCGCGATTGCCTCCGTTGGATTTGGGCGTGGCTCCTTCCGACGGTCCCATCCGCGGCGTCGTGGTGGGCTTTCGGCGCGGCGCGCCACAGGTGTTTCGTGAGGCGGTCGCCACGTCGCCTGAGGCCGCATTACAGCTTTTGCAAGTGGGACTTGATTGGGAGAACTGGGGTAGCGCCACGCTCGAAGCCTTGCCCGGCGCGTCTGTCACCGCACGCGATGCACCAAAGCTTTTGGCGGACAGCAATCAGGGGCGCACACGCGTGTATCATAGCGGCCGATGGGTGAGAAATTCCTGCCTCGCAGGCGAAACTCCGCTTGGTGGAATTTGCGCGTCGGCACTGGAAACGGGCTTGCCAGACTACAACGCAGATCTAGAGTTAGGGGGCCCCGAGAGGCGATGTTTCGATACCGATGCGTGTATGTCCGGAGGCTACGAAGTGCTGCCACCTCAAGCGATTGGAAAAACATGCACAACGCAACTTTCGTCCGCGGTGCAAACGTGGATCGGCAATGGCGACAGGCTCAATGTGTCGGTCGAAGCCGAGCTCGACCCCGGCACCACAAGGTTGATGGCCTCGAGCAAAAGCCGTGAAGGATCGCGTCTGGACGGTTGGCGTTTGGAGGCCAATGGAAAGCTTGTGTTGCCACTGACCTTTTGCATGCCGGACCCCGCGTGGGTCATGCCTGTATTGGGCAAGGCCCCCACGGCGACCACCTATGATTGGGTATGGTCCGGTCCCAAAAAAGTGCTGCTGTCCACGCGTTGCGCGTCCAAGAAACGTGACCGTCCAGTGTGTCAAAAAGGTGGTGCGCTCAAGTCGGTGGATGTGGCCGCGACCCAAGGAAACATCCCGCAGCAGCCCATTTTGCCTCGTGGCGTGTCGCAAGAGTTCTTTGTTAACCTTCGTCACGTTGTGGAGCCGTCATGAGCCTTCAACGAGCTTTTTTGCTGCGCCGTTTGCATTCTCTCTCGGGCGTGTTGCCGCTGTCGGCCTTCTTTGCAGAACACATGTGGACCAATGCGGCGAGCCTGGCAGGCGATCGCGCCTTCGACAAAGCCGTTGCCGACCTGCAGCGAATTCCCGGACTGTGGTTCCTCGAAGTGCTCGGCATCTTGTTGCCACTTTTGTTTCACGCAAGCTACGGCATTTGGGTGTCCATGAATGCGCGCCCGGATTTGAGGCACTACGCTTACCCAAGGCATTGGGCGTATGTGCTCCAGCGAGCAACGGGCATTGTGACACTTGTGTTTGTGCTGTGGCACTTGTGGGAGCTGCGTGTGCAAAAAGCTTTTTTTGGCATGCGGCCTGAATACTTCTCCACCGAGCTCGCGGGACGTTTGGGGTCGCTGCGGTGGGGCATTCCGTGGATGTCTGTCCTATACGTTGTGGGCGTGTTGGCAGCCGCGTATCACTTCGCAAATGGGCTTTGGGGCTTCCTCTGCGCTTGGGGCGTGGTGGTCTCGCGCCCTGCACAACAGCGTGCGCTTGCGGCTTGTGCCTCACTTGGTGTGATCTTTGGGGCATTGGGTGTGCTCTCGGTATTGCACTTTGCCACGGGGTGGACGCTGCCCGGTTTGGCACAACATTTCTAACGATTGCAGGGGCGGCCGCGCTATAGACGGCAACTAAGGTTTTAACCCGAATCTGGAGCATAAGACGATGGCAGCTACGAAATCGGTGCGCAGCAGTTCTGGCGAAGTTCGCCGCGTGGTGGTGGTCGGCGGAGGTCTCGCCGGGCTGATGACGGTGATCAAATTGTGTGAGGCGGGCGTGCCCGTCGACGTGTTGTCTCTGGTCCCGGTCAAGCGCTCGCACTCGGTGTGCGCGCAGGGCGGCATCAACGCCAGCGTGAACACCAAGGGCGAAGGCGATTCACCGCGCGTGCACCTGGAGGAGACCGCGTATGGCGGCGACTTTTTGGCCAATCAGGCGCCGATCAAAGGCATGACCGACTCCGCGCCGGGCATTGTCTACATGCTCGATCGCATGGGGGTGCCGTTTAACCGCACCCCTGAGGGCCTGCTCGACTTCCGTCGCTTTGGCGGCACCTTGTTTCACCGCACGGCTTTTGCGGGCGCCACCACAGGCCAGCAATTGCTGTACGCATTGGACGAGCAGGTGCGACGCTGGGAGACCATCGACGTTGAGGACGAAAAGGGCATCACCATCCCCGGCGAAAAGATGGTTCGCAAGTTCGATTTTTGGGACTTTCTCGCCGTCGTGCAAGACGACGCGGGCCGTGCCGTTGGCGTGGTCGCGCAAGACACCAAGTCAA
>JAYWGD010000532.1:0-3998 GCA_043778435.1 Myxococcales bacterium
AGCTCATAGCCTAAGAACAGTAGGCGTGCGCCATCCAGGCCAGGGAAGGGAAGTAAGTTAAAGAAAGCGAGTGACGCGCTCACGAGCGCGACCAAAATCATGCCGCGCCCCAAGCTCCAGGAGAACTGCTCCTTCATGTCCTTCACGAGGCCGAACACCGAGCTCACTCCTTCCGTGCTGCGGCTCTTAAACATCTGAGCCAAGCCTTGCGCGTTGGCCCACACCACAAGAGCGGGCTCCTTGAGCGCAAGCATAGCGGCCTCAGCAACGCCATCGACCGGCACGCGGCCCGGTGCAACCATGATCAGACCCCGGCCATTGGGGGCCGCTTTTGGAACGGGAAACAAGTGGAGCCGTGCGCCATCACGCTCCACCTCGAGGTCAGCTTTTTGACCCGGAAGTTCACCAATACGTTTGGCAAAGTCAGACCAGTTTTGTACCGCCGCGCCATTGATCGACACCGCGCGGTCGCCGGACTTCAGGCCCGCTTCGAGGGCCGGGGTGTTCGATCCTCCCGGCTCGAGCACCACACGCGTTGGGTCCGAGTTTGGCTTTCCACCGCTCAGAAAAACACCAAAGAAGATAAGCGTCGCTGCCAGGTAATTTGCTGCAGGTCCGCCTGCAATGGCCACCAAGCGCCCAATCACGCTGGCATTGGCATAACTGCCCTTGTCGCTCTTTTCAATGGGCTCCATGGGATTCATACCTGCAATCTGCACATATGCCATGAAGGGAATCAGCGCGACCTGGTAGGTGGTCTCGCTGCCTGCCGGCTTGCGCTCAATCAGCTTGGGGCCAATACCGATCGAGAAACGGTCGACGCGCATACCGAACAAGCGCGCACCCAAGTAGTGACCGTACTCATGAACAATCATCAAAATGCCAACCGACGCGATCGCAAGCAGGTATTGCAGCATGGGCTAAGACTGTAGCAGTGTCCCGCGCGTGTTGGGTCTCCTCTTGCTCGTGACTGGCGGTATCTCACCGGTGCCCGAGCGCGTGGCAGAGACGGCTCAGGTGCGTGTCCGTGCGGCCGCATCTACAGCCGCTGTGCACACGCTCGATGAGGCCGCGACGCCGCGCGTGATCGCTGGCGTTGCCGAGCTTGTGGAGACTTCCCCTGGCGTTCATTTGCGTGCACTAGGCAGCAGTGATGGGCTCAGCACATTGTCCATTCGCGGCAGCGGTGGTGCGCACGTTGGTGTGTCGCTTTTTGGGGTTCCGCTTTCGGGCCCAGGCAATCCAACGATGGACCTCGCGGCACTGCCCTGGTGGCCTGGCGCGCAGCTTAAACTCACGCGTTCGTTTTCACCTGCGGAGGTGTTGGCCGAGGGTTGGGGGGGCGCGATTGATGTGTCAGCGCCCGAAGCCTCGCCGTCCGGGATTGAGGTTTGGTCTGGCGCGGGGAGTTATGGCACCTTGCGGTCGCGCGGCGGTCTGAAGTGGCGCGGCCAGCGGTCACGTTTGAGTGTGGCCTACGCCGCCAGCCGCAGCACTGGCGACTACGGCGCCTTGGATCCTATCGCGACGGCGGCCGAGGGGCATGATGTGTTTGCCCCCCGCGGCAACAATGCCAGCGCGCGCGCAAACTTGCTCGCCGTTTATACCCGCGAGTTGAGTGAACATTGGGCGTGGCGCAGCTTCGGCGTGCTCGGCAACGCACGCTCTGATCTCGCCGGCACGTCGCGCGCGCCGCTACGCGATGCACGCAGCCGCAGCCAACGCTGGATGCTTGGCACAGAGCTTCGGCGCTCAGGCACTACGACCTTGTCGCTCACTGCCTACGCCCGAGAAGCAAGTAGCCAAAGCACCAACAGTGAGTCGGAATCGCGCGCGCGCATGCGCCCGCTTGAAACGAAGAGCCAGGTGTTTGCAACAGGAGTGGTCGCACGCGCCGAGCAGCGCGACCTGAGTGCGCGCGTCGATCTCAACGCGGAGCATTACGCGCCTGCGCCTGAGGCATCCAGACTCACGGCGCGCGCCGCTGCCGACGTCATAATTGCGCGCTCCCAGCGAGTGCGCCTCGCACTGGCGCCACGTGTTTCTGTGTGGAGCGATGCCAAGGGCAGCGCATCGTCGGGTGTCATTCTTGGGGGGTTTGCCTCGCTTACGTGGTCTCCCGACGCTGGGGTGATTTCGCTGCACGCGGGGAGAGCAGGGCGCGCACCGTCGTTCTTGGAGCTCTATGGCGACGATGGGGTATTTCGCGGCAACAAAGATCTCAGATCCGAGCGGGCGTGGCTTGGCGATGTCTCGGCGCGCAAAGCCTGGAGGAACACGCGTTCCTCACTGGTGGCCGAGGTGGCTGCGTTCTGCACGTTCTCAAACGAGCTAATCGCTTGGCAACCGCTCGCGCTGGCAGCGGTGCAGCGCGCATATAACGTGGACTCTGCACGCATCTGCGGCGCCGAGGCAGAATTTGTCGCTGCTCATGGCCCGTGGAAAATGCGTGCGAGCTACACGTTCCTGGATGCGCGCGATGGCACGGGCCTAGTGCTCCCCGGCCGCGCCGCGCACGAGGGCCACGGAGATCTCTCTTGGGCCAAGCCCTTCTGGTCTGTCTATGCATCCAGCGATGCGGTCGCGCGCATCGCATCGGATCCGGCCGTCGAGGTCTACATTCCGGGACGCGTGTTTCTCCACGCTGGAGCGACTTGGGCTGCATCCAAGCACTTCTCGTTAGGTGCCGAAGTGCGCAATGTACTTGACCTACGCGCGGTGAGCTACACGGGCGCCCTCGGCGATGTTCGCTTGCCGGTGGGCGACGCGTTCGACTTTCCTCTTCCGGGACGGACGGTGTTCGTCTGGTTTCGTGCGAAAGCAGAGCTTCCGCAACAAGACAGCTCCGTCGCCCAGCGCTAGCGGTCTCGCAAGCTGATACGCAACTTGCGCACAGCCAAGCTGATACTCTCCCAGTCGCCAAGCTTCAGCACACGCGTAGACTTGCTTGGCAATTTGGCGGCGCCGCTGCCACCGATCCACAATGGCATGCGCGGTGGCAGCATTCTGCATAGTGCATCCACATCAAGTGCAACATCCCGTAGGTTAACAAACGGGGTGACCGTGAGTCCCACGGCATCGGCGCGCAGTGCGTCCGCGGCGCGTGCGATTTGATCGGGTGGTGTTTCGATCCCCAACAATAACGGCGTGGCTCCGCACGTGATGAGAAAGAGCGAAACCATTTCGAGCCCCAAAACGTGGGACTCGCCTGGCAAGGTGGTGAGCAAAATTCTCGGCTCATGCGCCATGTGGTCGTACTCCGACATGAGCAAGTGCAGCTGTGTCTTAAGCAGCTGACTGATTAAGTGCTCATGGCGGATTTCAAGCTCATCGGCCGCCCAAAGCTCGCCCACGAGGCCCACCAAGGGCTGTGCCAAACTGCGCACAAATTCTCGCGGCCCGAGGTTCATGGCCGCCGTGCGCAGATCTATCCTGAGCCCCGCAATGTCGTTGCTCTTGAGCTTGGCCAGCAAGCTTTCCTTGTTCACACCTCCTGCCGACTCATGTTGCTTGGACGCATCTTTTGCGGCGTGCAGACGGTCCTCAAGCTCCGAGGTGCTAAGCCCGACCACGTCTTTGGGTCTGAAGCCCTGGTCCAAAGCTCGCTTGCACAACCGCAGCGTCTCGACTTCGCCCATGCTGTACATCCGAGCTCGTCCTTCGCGGGCTGGCCGCGGAAAGCCGTACCGAAGCTCCCACATTCGGAGTGTCTCCGCAGGAACACCACTAAATTTGGCAGCCATGCGAATCGGAAAGAGTGCGTCGTCGCTCACGTCTTTGTCTTATACACTATTAGGATGACGAAACACAGACTTGAAAGCATTTTTCTTCGACCTAGTGTGTGAGGATATGTCAAAAGTGATTCTAGTCACCGGAGCCACAGGTTCTATCGGGAACGCCCTTGTTGCACGGCTCGGTGGCCACAAGGTCCGTGTGCTCGCAAGGCGCCCTGAGGCTGCGGAAAGCATGTTGCCCGGCGTGAAAGCGTTCCGTTGGGA
>JAYWGD010000533.1:0-3991 GCA_043778435.1 Myxococcales bacterium
GATCGAAATGGACTGCCGAAGCTCGGCAATACGAACCAAAAACCGATCCAAGGTGTCGCCCTTGGTGCCAACAGGCACCTCAAAGTCGACCTCGTCGTACTTGAGGTAAGGGTGTGCTTTGCGCACGTCGTAAGCGACGCCGGTGGCGCGTAAACAAGGGCCCGTCCAGCCTAGAGCAATGGCATCAACACCAGAGATTGAACCCGTGTGCTCCAAGCGATCGATGAAGATACGGTTGGCAAGCAGCATTTTCTCGCCTTCCTCCACCGTTGCCATGACGCGCGGCAAAGTGGTGCGAATCATGTCTTTGAAGCTGGGGCTAGGCGGCTTGGCCATGCCGCCGATGCGGCCGAAAGAATGCGTGAGGCGTGCGCCCGTCTCTTCCTCCATGATGTCCCAAACCATCTCGCGCGCTTTGATGAACCAAAGGAACGGAGTGAATGCGCCAAGCTCCATGGCCATGGCGCCGGTGCATGTGAGGTGATCGGAGATGCGAGCGAGCTCGCCCAAAATCATGCGGTACCATTGCGCTCGCTCGGGAACCACAATGCCGCACATCTTTTCAACGGCGAGCGCATACCCAACGTTGTTGAGCATTGGGGAGACGTAGTTTAGGCGATCTGCATAGGGGAACACCTGGGCCCAAGTGCCGCGCTCGCACATTTTCTCAAAGCCGCGGTGCAAATAACCGATTTGTACATCGGCTTTGAGAATGGTCTCACCGCTGAGGTCCAACACCATTTTGACAGTGCCGTGCATGGCCGGATGGGAGGGGCCCATATTGAGCCGCATGGGCTCTGCTGGGAGCTCCAATTCGGATTCGTCGAGTTCGAGATCTAGAGGTTCCATGGCCTATGCTCCTTTAGTCTTGCTCTGGCGCGAGGCCACGTTCGTTGCGGGAGAAGCTCATTCCTTCATCGGCACCAAAGGGCGCAAGTTTGCCGAGTGGCAAGCCGGCCTCTGCCTCAGTGCGGAACAGAACAAGCGGCTGGATGTGTGCTGCATCGTAGTCCTTGCGTAGCGGGTGCCCCACGAACTCGGGATACATCAGCAAACGCCTTAAGTCTGGGTGGCCCTGAAACACGACGCCAAACATGTCGAAGGTCTCGCGCTCAAGCCAGTTTGCAGATGGCCAAACGTCGAACAAGGTAGGAAGCGTCGCGCTCTCCCCTTCGCTGTCACCTACGCGTGTTTTGACGCGCAACCGATGAGCAATGCTTGTGGAGTACAGGTGTATGACGACCTCAAAGCGCGGATTGCGCTCGGGGTAGTCCACACCACACAAGTCGGTAAGCATGTCGAACTTGAGCGCCGGGTCGGTCTTGAGGAACTGTGCAATCTGCACCCATGCACGAACATCGACCACCATCGTATCGTCGCCCCAGTTGGCGTGAGTCTCAAGCACAGCAGCACCAAAGCGAGCCTGCACTGCTGCAACAGCCATTTGGCTCATAGCTGCACCGATTTTTTGCTCAGCGTCACAAGGCCGTTGACGTTCCCAATGCTTGCAGGGTCCTGGCGAGGCTTCACGATGGCTGGCATGCGATCACCACGTGCGATCTTGTCCTGCAAGAGCAACAGGCCGTCGATCACGGCTTCGGGTCGCGGGGGACATCCTGGCACATACACATCGCAAGGAATAATTTTGTCGATGCCTGCAACGGTGGTGTAGTTGTCGTAAAAGCCGCCGGAGCTTGCACAGGTGCCAAACGCGAGAACGTATTTCGGCTCCATCATTTGCTCATACACACGGCGAAGCACTGGCGCTTGACGCTGGCTGATCGTGCCAACAACCCAAAGCAAGTCGCTCTGACGCGGAGAGAAACGCGGGGCCTCTGCGCCGAAACGCGCCATGTCGAAACGCGGGCCTGCGAGGCCCATAAATTCCATTCCGCAACACGCGGTTACGAAGGGATACTGGAAGAGCGAGTACTTACGCGCCCAACCAAGTACGTCATCGAGCTTGGTTGTTGCAAAGCCATTTTGGTCACCACTCAGCGTGATGGTGCGATTCACTTCTCCCATTCCAAACCACCCTTCTTGAGCACGTAAACAAGTGCCACCACGATGGACACCAGAAACCCAACCATCGAGACGAAGCCGGTCATCCCCAGCGCGTCGAATTTGACGGCCCAAGGATAAATAAACACCGTTTCGATGTCGAACACGACGAACAGAATGGCCGTCATGTAAAACTTAACCGACATCTTAACATGACGACCGCCCGTGCTGTCGTTGCCACATTCAAACGGCATGTTCTTCTCAAGAGTGGGCTTTTTCGTGCCTAGGCTCGCGCCGATGAAGAAAAGCGTGGCGAGCGTGAAAGCCACGCCGATCATGAGGAACATCGGGCCGTAGGTCGCAAACATGTTTGGTGTCGGCATTTACGTCGGCGTCGCTCTCAAAGTCAACGATGCCGACATGTTGTCCTACACACTTCCCGCGGCAAACCCTATTTGAGGCGCTCAACCAAAGGCAGAGAGCGAATCGCCAAACTTCGCCAATGTTTCGAGCTCGACCTCGGCAAGTAGGGCCGTGTCGACCCCTGCCTCTCGCGCGCGACGCCCGGTGGCGTAGGCTGCCACAAACTTCCCCCGCTTTGCAAAGGCGCTGGCAAGAAGCGGAAGTGTGGTCGCAGGGCTCGCCCCAAACTCCATCGCGCGATGAATGGGCGCGATGCACTCTCCAAAGCGGCCGCGGCGATAGAGCGCCGTCGCCATACGCACATAGATAGAAGACCCTACGAGGCCCTCGGGCGCGTAGAGCAAAGCGATACGAAAAACCTCATCGGACTGCTCAGTGTGGCCAAGCTCCGACGATGCGGTTGCTAGAATGCTCAAGCCTAAGGCCAAGCGTTGCTTGGCCGCCTCGCCAAGGCGCGCGCCATCTGGGGTACGCAACAAAATACCTAGTGGAACAGGCCATTCACCGAGGCGCGAGACCACGGCGTTCCAGTTGCCCGCTTGTTCGTCGGCTTCGGCTTTTTGGACCTCGCGAACATCAATTGGCCCAACCGACGGCTCCGGTTCGACCAAGGCTTCATAGGCATCTCGGATGTGCTCATTGAGGCGCCCTTCGAAGGCATCGATCGTACAACGATCGTCCTTGCCTTCTCGCAAGAATGCCAGAGTACGTACGCCCGCATCGTGGCTTAGACGATCTAAGCGGTAGCCAAAAATAGGTGCAAGGAGCAAACACTTGGCGCCAATCGCATCCTGCAGAGCATCGGGCGTCATGCTTCCGCGCGGCAGAGGGCCTGGTGCGTCTCGATGGGCAATCAGCGTTTCCGCGACGCGTTCACGAAATTCATCGAGACGCACCTTTTCTCCGCTGCTCGGATCGTCACCAACAAAGAATTCAAGCATGGACTCGGAGGGGCGACCTTGGTTCACCGCAACCGATGTGAATCGGACGCCTAGCAGCACCGAAAACGCCATAAATGGTTCGCCGATCACGCCGCACAAGGCATCAAAGCTTCCGATGGTTGCCCCGACGCGCGCAAGCCAGCCGTCAGCGCGCGCAGATTCTAGGGACCAGTCCTCAGGAGTAGACACGGTTCAAGCATGGCATAGGCCGAGAAAAGAGGCTGAAAAAAGTGCGTCGCTTTGGAGCTGAAACTATTTGATGACACGTGGCTTCACCGTGATCTCCTGTAGTCCTGCGCGCAGCCCCTGCATGGTCTCTACATAGATTTTTAGCCGTGCGCGGTCCTTGCCTAGATTGTTGGCTTCCGCCGCATCGTCATCAAGGTTGTACAGCTCCCATGCTCCACCACGTGAGATGAGTTTCATCCCGGCACCGGGGCCCGTAATCAGTGCCCGTCGGGCTTCGTTAAAGGGGCCTTCAGGCATGTCGATGTAGATCTCACTGGGCTGCGCCGGAGCTTTGGAGAGAAGATCGGGCAACATGCTGTCGCCAGACAATTCGCTGGCAGAATAGCTGACGCCCATGAGGTCGAGTACGGTAGGGACAAGACTCACTTGGCTGCGGC
>JAYWGD010000534.1:0-3986 GCA_043778435.1 Myxococcales bacterium
TGCAAACCAAAGCTATCAGCGAGAGCATCAGCTTGTGGCACTCTTCGAGCGCGTCCGCTGTGCGGTCCGTCGAAGTGACGGTGTCTGCGCCAATTCTGAGCGGTGATCTTGGATCGGGCGACTGGCAAGAACGGCGCTGCTCGATAAGTCGAAGCGCCTCGGTGTGGCGCTCCAGGCGCTGCTTGTCGAGCGCAGAGAGCTTCGGTGAGTTGCTAAGCGAGAGGAGCTCCTCTTTCACACGATCGTTCACGCTCCGGCGCGACTGTGCAATCTCGTTGGCAATAGGCGCTCTGAAAAGTTTATTAAAGACGTCTTTGGGACTGTAGTCGACGCTGGTGGGAATCTTTCCCAGGCTCCAGATGTACGTTCCAACAGGATCGCCGAGCACATGGCCAGCCGTGCCGAGCACTGAGCCACCACCATGTTCGCGAGCAAACCTACAAGTAACATCCTCCGAGAGTGGAACCGCACTGTGGTGGTCGGAAGGATCAGTAAAGTGATAGCCCGACCCAGTGAGCACCTGGGCTTTGCCCACCTCGTGCCCCTCTCCATCGGTCAAGTGCTTGATCCCACGAACGATGGAAACATCGGAGGCAAAATCCTTGAGCATTCCGAGTGTACGCCCAGCTCCTTGCGCGGCCTCCAGCTTGGCCTTCGTCAGTTCGCCAGAACCAAAGTTTGGCCAGATCGTTTCGGGCGTCCCCCCAATACCCTGACATACACCCCTCGGCTACGCGTACACCATCAAGAACTTCGCTGGGCCGGAATCCGCATGAGCCTCGCGCGGCGTGATCCCCTCGAGCGCCGCGAGCGCGTATGCAAGTCCACCGGCACCGATCAAAAAGTTGCGACTTCCGATGCGAATCATGGGGCACTCTCCAAAAATTTTTCGCGTTGTGAAAGCCGGGCTTCGAAGAACGAGGCGCACCACATCACGTACGGACAGGTTGGATTTGCTTGCTGCGAGTGCCGCTTGAGCGCGGATGTTGGACGCGAGAGAACTACGGTCGTAGCCGAGTAGATAGTCCGTCCAGCGCTTGGCATAGCAAGACTGGACTTGCTCGCTTTGAGCGATGAGCGACATCATTTGAGCAGAGCCGTCAAACTCGACAGACTTACCATCCAGCGTGATTTTCCCTGTCGAAATGATATTTTCTCCGGCATCTTTGCTTTGATAAACACCCGCGGCATCGAGGTGCTCAAACGCAAAGCCTTTGGGATTCATGACCGAGTGACAGCCTTTGCATGTGGGCTCATCGGTCGTGAACTCCATACGCTGACGATTGGTTCTCAGACCTTCAGGATACTCCGCCGGAGTCTTGGGAGGATCTTTGGCGGACAGAATGCTCTCGCACAGCAAGTTCTTCGCCACGTACAATCCGCGGATCACAACGCGCCGTTGCACGTTTCCGGCAGTGTACGCGGCCCAACCCGCGCGGTTGAGCACGCCCGCTCGTTCAGCTGGCAACTCCACCTCGGCAAACGGACTGCCGTACTTGGCCGCAGCCAGACCATAGGTGGGCGCCAAGCGCGCGTTGACATAGCCCGTGCGCGTCGTCAGCAGCTGTCGTATCCCTCCACCACTGTCGAGAACCGCTGAAATCGTTTGCGTCATGTCGCTGCGCATATCTTCGGCCAACTGCGGTGAGAACCCAGGGAAAACATTGATATCTTTGGCGATCTGACCAAAACGCTCCACCGCAAACAGCTCCTCATGAAACCTGAGCAATACACCCTTTGCACGTGGGTCTTGAAGCAGCAGCGCAAGCTGCGCATCGTAAGTTGCGGGCGTGTCGTACTTGCCCGACTTCACGTCGGCAAGCATCGCGGGATCGGGCGCCGTATCAAACAGCGCAAGGCTCACGCGGGCGGCAAGCTCATAGGGCGTAAGTTCTACACGCCCGCCCGCCAGAGAAACCTTTACCTTGTCTGCAGCCCCAAGCTCTACGCGAGACATGAAGAGTGGCGATTGCAGCGCCACTTGGATCACCAACCGAATTCCAGTCTTGAGCTTTTGCGAGTCTGAACCACCGGAAGCGTCTGTGACGAACTTGGTGTACTTTGCAACTTCATCGCCGCTCGCGGGACGACGGAACGCACGCTCCAAGAACGATAGTACAAAGGCTTTTGCTCGACCTGCCAAGTCCGCAGGGCTACCCGCAGGCAAAAGTGCAACAACGGCGGAGTCATCTTTGGTTGCGAGCAGAGACAAAGACTCTGCGGCATCACGAAATTGCGTCAACGACGTTTCGGCGACGACAGAAACACTTTCGTCGGTGGAGAAGTCAAAACGGTCTAGGCGCGGTTCCGACGGAACCGCGACCTCCGTGGAACTAGGCAGACCGAGCAACAACAAAGCCGAACTTCGCCACTGCAATCCCGTTAATCGAGGAAAGAGGGTGCCAGAATATCCTTTTGCGTCCTCGCCGGGAAGTGGCTTGGTCAGATCAACAATGGTTGGGTCTTGCGTTTCAGACGTGTCGCCACTACCCGTGCGCGTCCCCTCGCCGCCAATGGATCCCGTGCATCCTGCAACGATTGTAAAAGCGAGCAAACCGAGACCGCTTCCCCAACCCCAAGCGCATCATGGTCAAAGCGTGCTTGATGCCCATTCACAACGCAAACCGCGAAGGCAAATACCTCCTACCTTGTCGTGTCTTGTGCTCCGTGGCGCAGCAACGAGAGCACCTCACGGCCAAAGCGCGACACGAACATCGGGCCTACACCGGCGCAAGACAGCAGTTCTTCGTCCCCCTCCGGCATACGCTCAACGATCGCCGCAAGCGTGCGATCTGTAAGCACTCGGAATGCCGGGATGCCGGCCTCTGCAGCCGTGCGTCGACGCCAATCTCGAAGGCCCGCCTCCAAGGTGTTGGCGACTTTGCCGGCCGCCCCGCGAAGCACACGCGGGCGCGACGGTGCCTCGGATGCGGTCAGCAAGCGCACACGTTCATAGCTGACTCGCTTGCCATCCTTCTCGAAGGAACTTTGCTCAAACGCAACCATGCCAAGCACGCGCATGCCCTCCAGCACATGTGTCAGCGTATCTCGATCGGTGGTGCTCTCCATCGCACGAGCAATTTGGCCCGTCGTCTGACTGCGGCCCGCAAGCGCCTTCGAGACCGCAGCGCGTAAACGCAACTCTTCCGGCGAGGGCTCCTGTGCAACAGCGGGCGCCAGACACCTATCGCACAAACCACAGGCCATACCGCTGTCGCCTGTGTCGCCAAAAAAACCGACCAAGTCCAACATCCGACACGCGTCGGTGCGCACAAAAGACAACATTCGCTGGAGCATGTCGTGTCTGCGCGCGCGCTGCTCCGTGTATCTTGCAAGAGAACCTATCTCACCACGCACAAAGGTCGGGCCGCTGTCGTAGCTGTCGTAGTCCTCGGCAGCAGATGTCCCCGGCTGCGCGCCGCCCTGCACCCAAAGCTGCTCGAGCACGCGGGCAACGACATCGGCATCTTCGTTCAGTCGCTCGGCCAGATCATTGGCGCTCAGTGGACTGCCGGAGAGTGCAAGATACACCTTTTTGACAAGCACTGGATCGGGATAACTTTTGGCCAGCAAGAACTCTTGCGTGCGCCTGTCTGCGTGAGAGTAAATGAGCTGCACATCCGACGGCAGACCGTCGCGCCCTGCACGTCCGATCTCTTGATAGTAGCCCTCGAGGCTGCCGGGCAACCCAGCGTGAATGACCGTGCGCACGTTGGCCTTATCGATACCCATGCCAAACGCCACCGTGGCCACGATAATATCGACACGGCCTTGCAAAAATCCTTCTTGTGCGCGTTCTCGCTCGGGCTGAGACATGCCGGCGTGATAGGCCACCGCATGCAGATTGCACTTGTTTAAATGTGCCGCCAGAGCCTCCACTTCGCGCCGCGTGGGCGCATACACGATGGCCGGCAACTTGTCGGGGAGCGAAAGCAACTCGCGTACGCGCTCGGGTCGCTCGGACGGCAACAGGGTCTCGGCACGCA
>JAYWGD010000535.1:0-3982 GCA_043778435.1 Myxococcales bacterium
CGCCGCAAGACGCGCGCGATCTGGCCGATGCTTACAAGACGTACAGCGGCGTGTACGGCCTCTACGCAATGCAGACTCCCGAGCTGCCTGCGCGCGCGCTCGATGATGCCAAAGTCCAAATCTCTGGCAGCGACCTAGACATTACTGTGCGCGTGACGGGCGACGAGCTGCACAAGCTTATCGACTACGTAGTGAGCTTCTGCGAGCGGCACAGCGGCTGCAGTTAGAGCGCGAGGCCGACCAGCTTCTTTGACGCCGGGCCCGAGTGCCGTACACTCACGCACATGATACGAAAAGCGCTGCAGGATTTGCTTGATGCGACCCCAGGGGCACTTGCTTGCGTTCTTGTCGAGGCCAATGGCATCCCGCTTGATGCAGTGAGCGCCATAGGCAATCACGCAGACCCTACGACGATGGCCGTTGAGGTCTCGGTGGTCGTCACAGCGGCACGCCGAGCCGCCAACATGCTGGAGGCTGGAGAGACCCGCGAGGTGGTGCTTTCCACTCGCGACTTTACGGCCATCGCGCGCACCTTGCCAGGCGATTTGCTGCTCGTTCTTGGTGTGAAAGACGACGCCGACGTGGCCGTCGCGCGTTACCGTTTGCGTGTGGCGATGCCCATCATTGTGGCCGAGCTTGCATGACGACCCCGCGCATTTTGGTGCTCTCTGGCCCCAATCTTCAGCTGCTCGGCATGCGCGAGCCCGAGGTCTACGGCCGCACCACGCTTCATGGGATTCATGGGCGGCTTGAGGTTGTAGCGACGGAGCTCGGAGTCTCTGTAGACTGCAAGCAAAGCAATGCCGAGGGCGATCTCTGCACGTGGATAGGTGAGGCGGGCAGGGAATACGCCGGCGTGCTGCTCAACGCCGCGGCCTTGAGCCATACCTCGGTGGTGTTGCTGGATGCTGTACTGGCAAGTGGCGTGCCCTGCGTGGACGTGCATCTTAGTAACTACCATGCGCGTGAAGAGTTCCGGCGGCCGAACCTCATCGCGCGTGTGGCGGTTGGGAGCATCTGCGGCTTTGGGTCGATGAGCTACGAACTTGGGCTTCGCGCACTGGTCGCACATCTAGAACGCACTGTGGTAGCCTTTGAAACGCCCCAAATTCGAGGGCGTGGAGGACGTGCTTGAACATCGACCATGACAAACTCGCCCAGCTCATCGAGCTTTTGCGAGACGCCAACGTTCATGAGTTTGAACACGAGGACGAGAACGTGCGCGTTCGCCTTGTGATGAATGCTCCCGCAAACCATGTGCAATCTGCACCAGTGGTATCTGTTGTTCCGGGGCCCGTCTCCCCAGTCTCTACGGCATCGATTGTGCCCGCAGCGGATGCCAGCATCATCAATGTCACAAGCCCCTTCGTGGGCACGTTTTACCGCGCTGCAAAGCCTGGTGCACCGGCCTATGCGGATGTGGGCCAGCGCGTTTCAGCAGGCACGCCCTTGTGCATCATTGAGGCCATGAAGCTCATGAACGAACTCGAGTCCGAGGTCACCGGGACGGTTGTTGAGGTGCTCGCCGAAAACGGCAAGCCTGTCGAATACGGGCAGGTTTTGTTCCGCGTTCGCAAAGAGAGCTAATTGCGTCGTCGCCATGTTTAAAAAGCTTCTTATTGCCAACCGCGGAGAGATCGCGGTGCGCGTGTTGCGTGCTGCACGCGAGCTCGGAATTCGAACCGTGGCCGTGCACTCGGAGGCCGATGCACGCGCGTTGCACGTGCGCTTTGCCGACGAGGCGGTGTGCATCGGCCCTGCAGACCCGCGCAAAAGTTATCTGAATATCCCGGCGCTGCTTGCAGCCGCTGAGGTCACAGGGTGCGATGCGATCCATCCGGGCTACGGGTTCCTTTCCGAGAACGCAGAGTTCGCCGAGCTGTGTGCCAAGGCAGGGCTTTGCTTTGTTGGACCAAAACCTGATGTGATGCGCGCATGGGGCGACAAGGTGAGGGCGCGCGCGAACGCCAAGCGCTTTGGATTGCCGCTCCTGCCAGGCAGCGCTGTGCTCGACAGCGCGGAGCATGCATGTGTGGAAGCTGCACGCATTGGCTACCCCGTGCTGCTGAAGGCCTCGGGCGGGGGAGGCGGGCGAGGCATGCGCGTCGTGCGCGCAGACACCGAGATGCCCAATGCGTTTGCGTCTGCGACGGAAGAGGCTGCGGCCGGGTTCAAGAATCCGGATGTGTATGTCGAGAAGTTTATCGAACGTCCAAAGCACATCGAGTTTCAGGTGCTCGGGGACGAGCACGGCGGCGTGTGGACCTTGGGTGAGCGCGAGTGTTCGCTGCAACGCCGTCATCAAAAAGTGGTCGAGGAGGCTCCTAGCCCTGCCGTGAGTGAGGAGCTCCGTAGCCGTATGGGCGACTTGATTCGAACGGCGATTTCTGAGTCGGGCTACACCTCGCTAGGCACGATCGAGTTCGTGATGGACGAGCAAGGCGATCTCTTCTTTTTAGAAATGAACACCCGCGTGCAAGTGGAGCATCCAGTGACCGAGATGGTGACCGGGCTCGATTTGGTGGCGCTGCAAATTCGTGCTGCAGCAGGCGAAAAGCTGGACTTGCCGAGTACGCGAGCTTGGTCATTTCGCGGTCACAGCATCGAGTGCCGCATCAACGCAGAAGACCCAGTCACCTTTGCGCCTTGGCCGGGGCCCATTACGGAGTACTTCCCATCTGGGGGTGCAGGCGTGCGCGTAGACTCGGGCATTTATGGCGGCTGGGTGGTGCCCCCCGACTACGACTCGCTGCTCGCCAAGCTTATCGTGCATGCGCCCACGCGAGCGCTTGCCATCGTGCGCATGCGCCGCGCGCTAGACGAATTTATTGTGGGCGGGATTCGAACCAATTTGCCGTTGCACCGCAGGCTCATGACCCATCCGGATTTTGTCGATGGCACCATGAGCACGCGCACGATTGAAGAGCTTGGCTCCCTTGCCGCGATTGACGAGCCCCGCTCTCTACGCTTGTCGGAGCTCGCCACCCCCGAAGTTGGAACAAACGTGTAGTTTGCAATAAGGAGCCCATCATGCCCAGCTACCGTCAACAACCCTCACTCGTGGATCGCCTTGGAGCGCACGGCACGATTGTGGCGTGTGTGGTGTTGCTTGCGCTTTTAGACGCTGGGCTAACCTCGTTTGGCGCGCCGATCTCTCTCCGGTCATTGGCACTTGCGAGCTGGCCGTTGGTTCAGGCTGGGCAGGCGTGGCGTATTTTTACCGCGTCGCTTTTGCAACCCGCGGCCGATCCCATCTCGCTGGCGTTCACTGCTTACGTAATGTGGTGGTTGGTTCGCACCATGACTCGCTATTGGCCGACGGCCCGCGTTGTTGCCTTCATCGTCCTCTCGGGTGCTACGGGCGTTGGCTTGGCGGTAGGTTGCAACGCGCTGCGCTTACCGTTCGTGGACCCGGGTTCCTTTTTGGGGCTCATGCCAGTGATGGAGGCGTTGGGCGTTGGCTTCTCTTTTTTGGAGCCGGAAGCGACGCTGCTCTTGGCATTTGTGTTGCCTGTTCGGGGCTACGTCTTCCGTTGGGTAGGGCTCGGGCTGATTGCACTTGAGATGGTGTTTCGCGGTTACATTCCAACAGCCTCGTTGGGAGCGTGGCTCTTTGCTTATGTGTGGCTCCACCTCTACACGTCCCGGGGAACGCCCGGCGGGCGTGGCGGAGGTGCGGCGCGCAAGGCACCCAACTCGCACTTGCGCGCCGTGCCACGCGGACCATTTGCAGGTACGAACAAAGATCTGCATTAAGCGAAGCGTGGATACACCGTCAGAGCTTGCACGGCGCCCGCTGGGCGTGTTCGATTCGGGTCTTGGTGGCCTCACGGTGGTGCGTGCACTCCGCAAGCATTTGCCTCATGAGGACATCGTGTACTTGGGCGACACGGCGCGCGTGCCCTACGGGACCAAGGGGCCAGATACGGTGATTCGCTACGCCGAGGCATGCACGGCCTTCTTGGTTGCACGCAACGTGAAG
>JAYWGD010000536.1:0-12886 GCA_043778435.1 Myxococcales bacterium
GAGATCAATTCCTCGAAGACATTGCCAACGGTGAGCAGGCCCAAGGGTTGGGGCGTGACATCGAGCAAAATGACTTGTCGCTGCTGACCGGTGAGCGACGCCGCTTGCAAACACGCGCCGACGGCAACGGCCTCATCGGGGTGAACAGTACGATTGGGTTCACGTCCGAAGAGCTCCGTCACGGCGCTCTGAATGGCGGGCATGCGTGTCATGCCGCCGACCAGCAGCACTTCGTCGATATTGGCGGATGTCAGGGCTGCGTCGGCGAGTGTCTGTACACAGATGGCGGAGGTTCGTTCCACCAAGTCACGTGTCATTTTCTCAAACTCGGCGCGCGTGATGGTCTCTTGCAAGTGCAGCGGCTCGTTGGGGCCTCGCGACGTAATAAACGGCAAGTTGATTTCGGTTTCTCGCGTCGTGGAGAGCTCGCACTTTGCCTTCTCGGCCGCCGTTTTGAGACGCTGCAAAGCCATGCGATCTTCGCGCAAATCATGCTTATTTGCTGCGAAAAATCGATCGATCAGCACGTCCACCATGCGGTTGTCAAAGTCCTCTCCGCCCAAGAACGAATCTCCGGCGGTGGCCACAACGCGAAACACGCCGCCGTCTCCCAGCTCCAGCACCGAGACGTCGAATGTACCGCCGCCCAAGTCGAAGACTGCGATCGTTTTGTTGATGGCTTTGCCGTAGCCGTAAGACAGCGCGGCCGCGGTGGGCTCGTTGAGAATGCGGATCACCTCAAGGCCAGCGATCTCGCCGGCGTCGCGTGTGGCTTGGCGCTGATTGTCGTTGAAGTATGCAGGCACCGTAATGACTGCCTTGCGCACTGGTTCGCCCAGATGGTCTTCGGCCATGGCGCGCAAGTCCGCCAAAAGCACCGCACTGATCTCGGGCAAGCTGAGGGACTTGTCGCGCAACACAACGCGCACGTCGCCATTGGGGCCCTCTACAACCTTGTAACTTACATTCTTAATGGCGGCCGCAACTTGTGGGGTTCCCCATCGCCGTCCGATTAGTCTTTTTGCTGCATAGACGGTGTTTTCAGCGTTGGTCACAGCTTGGTTTTTTGCCAAGTGGCCCACCAAGCGCTTGCCAGTCTCAGTGACAGCAACCATCGAGGGCGTGGTCTTGTATCCTCCGCGATTTTCGATGACCACTGGGCCACGTTCTCCCATGACGGCAACACAGGAATAGGTGGTTCCCAGGTCGATTCCGATGACCACTTCTTTCATGGCCGAAAGCCTATAGGAAGGCAGCCGGCCAAGCAAAGTGCTTGGTTTACGGCACACTTCATTTGGGCTGATCTCCGCTGACGAGCGACGCCAAACCGCAAATCTTAACGGCGCGCCGCTGCAGCGCGCTTTTTGAGCGTGCTCGCCAATTCGACAATCTCACTTTGGCCTGCACAGAGACGTGTTCCACTTTCGGCGGCGCGGCTTGCCATGTCCAAGCGCCCCACCGCTTCGTAGGCCTTGGCGAGCATCACGTGCGCTGACGGCATCGAGGGCGACAAGGACACCGCGCGGGTGGCCACGTCGATAGCAAAAGAGTTGGTGATCTTGGCCCTGATCGCGACTTCTGCGCACCAGACAAGATCTGCCGGCTCAGCATCTCCAAACGGAGCGGCTGCTTGAACATAGGCGAAAGCTTGCCCCCAGTTGTTGTCGCCCGCAGATTGGCGCGCGCGTGCAATGAGCGCCTGAAAGTCTGCTTCCGTAAGGGCGGGTGGTGTGCTTGTAGCGCGCTGGGAAGATTCAGCCTCGGGCGCAACAGGCGCTGGGCGTGCACCGCCCAGTTTACGAGCAAGCAATGCGCGACGATCCGCGAGGCTGAGCGCAGGTGCTGCGGCCGCGCGTTCAACGGGCACATTCCCTGAGGCCTGCACCACCGATGCCACCGGCGTGGAGACGGGCGCGTTGGCACCGCTGAGAAGGGCATCATGGGCTCTGGTCGCGCGTAGATAGGCCTTCTCCAGTTTGGCCTTCAAAGGGCCAATGTCACGACCAAAAAAACGATCTGGATGCACCAGAGCCGCGATCTCAAAGTAGGCGCGCTTAATCTCGCGAACGCCCGCAGACGCGTCGAGCGCGAGCACCTCCCGATCGTTCGATGATTCTGAACGAGCCAAAATTCCGTTCAAACGCTCAATTTCTGCCGGAAGTAAACCTAAGAGCTCGGATGTCATGGACTCCTTCGTCGCGAATGAGGTTTAGTGTTCGGCATGCAACGACATTGCGCCAGCAATTCATGGCCATGCCGCGATACGCGTTGGCGTGCTCTACGCTTTGCGATCAAAGCGGTAGCGCCTCGCGCCCGCCGCGTCGAAACCAAGAAACGAGACCTTTAAGAGGTCCAGCGCGAGTTCTTTCACGCGTCCATCTTTAGACAGCCGCAAATGCGCGCGAACGCCGTCGCACTTCACGATCTCGCAGCGCCCAAATGCAAAGTGGTCGACGCTGTCTCCACGCCTTGGCACTTGGGTCGCCGCACTTGCGTCATCACCGTGGTGCGTCGCTGCCTCCAACATTGCATTTCCCCACGCTGAGCCCGCCGTCGGGCCGGCTGCTGTGCTTGCTTTGGAGGCGGGCGCTCGCGTCGCCGACGGCGGTTCGGAGTTCTCGGCGCGAAGCGCGGAGGGCCCGACATTCTGGCTCGAGCGCGCCGGCGCGGGTCGTTCACTGGTGCCATCAACCGGAGTGACCAGCACGCTGACGTGGGTCGCGATGCCCTGCACGAGTTCACCTGCAATATGCACGTATCCGAATTCTTCGGAGCGTATGCCCCGCACTTGAAGTCGGGTCGGTTCTCCGTGGCGAATGAGGCCCTCGAGTTCCACCTGAGGCCATGCAGATTCGCTGGCGTGTCGGGAACGACTCAGACCCTCGGCATCTCTGTGAGCCACGCAAAGATCGCTCATGTCGGCGCGTACGCGTACCCAAGCCTGCGAGATGCTGCGCCGCACCAAGTCTGCCTCTAGCGCATGCACCAGATCGACGGGACCCTCAAAAGAAAGAACAAAGCTCATGGTGTCGTTACCGCTTGTGGTTGGGAACGATATTCCAAGCGAAGCAACGCCGACAACGCCGGAGATGCCACGGCGCCAGGGCTCGCGCCCGCAGATGCGTGCAATGTGCATGTTCGGCAAACAAGGCCTGAACTGGACGCGCCCAGAGAGAGCAAAGCAGGGGTCCACGTTTGCGCCACCAGATCCAAGCGAGGCGCGCCTGTGCGGTCTTGCGCATAGGATGCGACTTGGTTGAGAGAGGCATAGCCCAATGCCTCAGCATGCACCGCGAAGGCGTCGCCTACCAGCGCCAGGTTGGCGCCCATCGCAAGTCCCAACCATGATGTGGGCGCGTCGTAAGGAGCTCTGGTCGCTGTTTCGAAACGCGACCTCACGCTCGCGTAAACGGCCAGGTTTCCAGTAAGCCGCTGCAGCGCGATGTCGCTTAGAACACTGAAGCTTCTGGCACCCGCGAATGCGCCTTCGGTGGCGGTGGGAAGCGCAAGATGGAGGCGGGATGCGAGCGACCAATCGCCCGAGAATTGATGGTTGTAAGATGCACCAACCCTGACGTCGCCCAATGCGCGTGCGGCATGTGCATCACGTGAACCTGCGGTGCCGGTTCCGCCGCGGCCGGATTGCGCCAAAATGAGCGGCGCCGAAAGATGCAATGACCACGCGGGATTGAGCGCCACTGAACCCCGAAGCGCGCCTTCAAGGCGCTCGCTCACCAATGCATCGACCGTATCCACCGTGGATGGGTTGTTCGGCGCGATGCGAAGCGCATTCCACGAAGCGTGGAGATCCAGGCCCGCGCGCCAAGAGCCTGTGACTTGCGACCGGAACTCGGGGGCGTAACGCAAGCGTGCATCGGTTCCGTCCGCGCGAAAAAGGTCGAGCGGAACGCAGCCAAATTCCTGCGCAGGTACACACGCCGCACGCGCATGTACGGCGAGAAAAAAAAAGGCCGCAGAAAATACAAAACAGCGCATCAAAGGGTCTATCAACACTACCTTGGTTCCGTCGCGTACGCGTACCGGAAACATCGCCAAGTCTGCTAAGCGAGCGCTCCCTCGCCATGAACCTTATCCTCGCCAGCGCCTCTCCTCGTCGTGCAGACATCCTTTGTCAGTTGGGGTTCGAATTTTCGGTGCGTCCTGTAGACATCGATGAGTCCGTGCATCCGAACGAGGCGCCGGAGGCCTACCTCGAGCGCGTGGTCGACGCCAAGGCGCTCGCGGCTACGCTTCAGGGCGCGCACATGCTGCCCACCGAGACTCTTCTGGTGGCCGACACCGTCGTGGTCTGCGACGGGCAGATTCTTGGCAAGCCGCAGACCGCTGCAGAACACATCCATATGCTTACCCAATTGCGCGGCCGAATGCATTGGGTGATGACGCGTTTTGCGCTTCGTTATGGCCTTGTGAACGTGGCAAGAACGGTGCGCACGGAGGTGTATGTCTCTGCCATCAGCGACGAACAACTTCGGCACTATGTGGCGCAAGGCGAGGGGAGCGACAAAGCAGGGGGCTACGCGATTCAAGGTCTTTTTGCGCGGTACATCGAGGGCATCGCGGGCAGCTACACCAGTGTCGTTGGGCTGCCTGCGCACGAAGTGAGCACTGCACTGCTGGCCTTGAGTCCTTCACGTTGAGTCTTTGGCGCGTGCTGCGGGCTCCGCTGATCGCGGCGTTGCTTCTTCGCATGTCAGTGGCTCTTTGGGCGCGCGGACAGTTTCCTGCGGTGGCGGATGGCTTTTACTTTGACACCCTGGCGCGGCGTATGGCGGAGGGGCACGGATACACCTGGGGTTGGGCCGATGGCACCGTGACCTCGGTGGCGCACTATCCCGTGGGCTATCCCGCATTTTTGGCCCTGGTCTATGCCTTGTTGGGTCACTCGGTCGGCGCGGTGGGTTTGGTTCAGGCATTGATCGGAACCGCGGGGGTATTGGGCTTTGCGCGAGCCGCGCACGTGTCGTTCGGCGCGCGAGCAGGCCGGGCGTGCGCGTGGCTGTTGGCGCTGCATCCGGCGTTGTGGCTATACACGCCAGCATTGATGTCTGAAGGGGTGGCAGTAGCCTTGCTGGGCATCTGCGTTGGGCTGTTTACAAGCGCAAGACGATCCGGCGCAACATTTGTTCTGCTTGGTATTTTGCTGGGTTGTGCAACCTTGCTGCGTCCCCAGTTTTTGGTCTTCGTTCCATTGTTTGGCGCGGCTCTTGGGGTGTCTTGGCGAGAGCGTTTGGCGCGCGCCGCTGTGCTGACGATGCTGGCGCTCGCAACCTGCGCCCCGTGGACGTTGCGCAACTGTCATGAAATGCAAAGCTGCGCATTGGTGAGCGTCAATGGCGGTTGGAATCTGGCCATCGGAGCTCAAACCGAGAACGGCGCCTGGCAGGCCATTGCCGTGCCCGAAAGCTGCGCCGGAGTTTGGGACGAAGCGCTGAAGGACGCCTGTTTTGGGCGTGATGCTCGCCGCGAGATCCTGGCGCACCCTGGTGCGTGGTTGTCGAAGGTGCCTGCCAAAGTGGCCACGACACTGGACTATGCGGGAGCCGCTCCGTGGTATCTACACGCATCCAATCCCGACGTGTTTGGCACCCGTGCCAAGTGGTGGAGCGGTGCACTCGAGACCTTGTACACGCGTTTGCTTTTGGCTGGCGCGTTGTTGGGTGTGGCGCAGCGCGCTCTGCGACGGCACAAGCGCGGATCGCTTGGTTCTGTTTCTTGGATGGCTGCTGGAGGCGTCGCGCTTGCTGGGGCCGCTGTGCCACACGCCGTGTTCGCGTATGGTGCGGTGGCGCTGTCTCAGGTGCGACGCGCGCGCGCACCCGTGGAGCTTGTTTTTGGTGGGTTGTGCTTTCTGACTGTGCTCACCCACGCCGTGTTCTTCGGGGCTGGGCGTTATGGACTGGTGTTGCTTCCTGGCCTTGTGTTTGCCGCAGCGCGGACATGGGTTGATTGTGTGCGAGTACGCGACTAGAGATTCGGGCTGTACATGTAACCAAGACGATCGCTGACGTGCTTTTGCACGCCAGAGGAAAGTCCGAGCTCCAAAGGGTACGGCGCCGGGTAACGCCCGGTGGCGGTGACGTCGAGGACAGTGCCACAGAAACAAACCACCAAACGTTCGCGTCTGGAAAGGGTGAAAAGGTGGGGTAAGAGCCCACCGCGCGATTGGTAACAGTCGCGGCAAAGGCAAACCCCGCCGGGAGCAAGACCACATAGGCAAGCGATGAGAGCTCTTTCGGGGGCTCTCGAAAGAGCGACCCGCTCGAGCTTGCGGGTAGGTTGCTAAAGCGACGTGGCGACACGGCGCGTAGAGGAATGATCGTCAGTGCAGCCAAGAGCAATTTTGCTGCGACACAGAACTCGGCTTATTGGTCACATGTGCCATCTTTGAAGCGTTCCTCGGGAAAAGCTTCAGAGATGCTTTTGTCTGGCTTCGCGCGCTACTGCACAATGACTTTGAACGGAATGGCGCGGCCATCGCTCATGCGCGCGGCAGTGTGGCTCTCGACGACGACTTTCCACTCGTCCACGATCTCTTCGGTGCGACCGTTTGTGCTTGCGTAAGTGACGAAGCCTTCCGTGCCGACGGCAAGTCCCGTGAAGGTACCGGCAGGAATCGCAAAGCCTTCGCTGCTTGCAGGGACTGTGCATTCTACACTAATACCCGATGCACCAAAAATCAGTTGCAGCGAAAAAAGACCGGAACCTCCAAGAAAATGCACGGTCGTGGTCGCAACTCGACCCACCGTCCACGCGTTGTCGTTGCCAATTTGCGGGGCATCGATCCGCGCTTGAGATTCCATGTGAACGCTCGTGTCAAATCCAGGGACTGTCTCGCCCAACGCTTGAAACGCGACATCGTCTCCGGCGGCAAATGGTACGGTGGTGTTGCCAAAGTCTAGGTTGTAGTGGTTGTTTGCATCCTTGGAAACGCTCTGGCTGATGTTCCGAACCGCGTACTGCAAAGTCCCCGCACTGCGCTTGGGAGGCATCGTTGTGCTCGAGCCCCCGATGCAAGTCACTTTCGAGCAACCATTTCCCAGGTCGGCGCGTGAACACCCCGCACTTCGATCGTAAGCCTGGTCCAAGAAAAAGCCCGAGATGAAGCCCGAGGCAGGCGTTGTGCCTCTGGAGGGAGTTAGGCCTACATGCAGGGATCCCACCTTGGTGTAGGTCTTGATGCCCGCGTCGGGGTCCAGTGGGTTTTGGCCGTCCGAAGACGGAGGTGCTGCATCGGACGTGACCCGTCCGCTGTCGCGGACAACAGAGCCGGTATCGCTCGCAGCCTCAATGTCGCTGCGTGCTCCGCTCGGACAGCCATAGAGCAGGGCGCTCAAGCTTGCAGACAGAAGAAGAAAAAGACCTCGTCGGGGGAGCGCGTGCATTGGAACCCGAAGTTTACGCGCAACAGACCAAACACGCTAACCCTGCAGCAAATCAGTTCCTCGTCGCACCACATGGGGCGCCGCCCAGGCGAGCAAGGCCTTCAATTCCTGAGCCAAAAGCAGTTTGCCCATGTCACCGGGGTGGATGGCGATTCGCATGGGGAAAATGCGGCCCAGAGGCCGCGCCGCGCGCGCATAGGCCACGGTGGTCGCGATGCGCAACGGGCTACGACTGGCGTAGTTAAGGACGGGCGCGAAGGTACGACCATCTGATGCGGGTCTATAGGCCCACATGTGGTCTTCAGCGAAGGCGTAGCCGCGCGACTTGAGCACCGGGAGAACGGCCGAACTCATCGACCACGCGGGGGCCACAAAGCCATCGATGACAAGCCCGGCGCTGCGAAGAATGCCATCGCCCTCATCCAGGGCGGCCTCGCATTCCTGCGTCGTGAGATGGGCGAACTCGGCTTCGCCGGCCGAAACTACTTTTTGCCGAAACCAGCCTGAAGCATTGCGTGGGGTTTGCATGCATCGATGCTCCAAACCGTGCGTGTACACCTCGTGTCCCGTCGTTTGCAAAGTACGCAGCCATTCTGCGAACGAGGTATCGCCCATGAGCGTGTGTGCCCCGTGAAAGCGCGGCACGACGAGCAACGCCGGTCGGATGCCAAAGCTTGAGCAAAGCGAGATGGCGTCACGAAGGGCGGTCTCGTGGGCCGATGAGACGTCGTGAAGGGAGACATGAATACGCATGGGCCGGCACGTGCACATAGCGCGCGAGGTCGCATGCGCGAAAGCATTCATTTGTTGGCCTTGTCGCCTCGCGGCGTCTGTCGAGGCTTGCTCTCCTTATGGGACGAACCAGGTGTAAGCAAGTGTGCGTTGGTGCACCATTGTTGTGTGCATTCCGCCTACTCAATCACCATCATGAATGTCAGGAAGGTTGCACAGTGCAACCTTCCTGACACACTAGGAAGCGCGGCGCATCGTGCTCGGTGGGTTGGCGTTTCTGTTGGCTCAGGAGGATGTCGAACGTATGAAGACCCAAGCTCGTTTTTTAATCATTCCAATGCTGCCTCTTTTGCTTGGTGTTCAGCAAACTGGCTGTGTGGCCGACGCAGCGGGCGACGAGGAAGCGGATGCGGTCTTTGACGAGCTAAAGGCAGAAGGTGCAGTGGGCTTGCCAGAGATCACTTCAAAGAGTGACAAAACGGCCATGCTTGCGGCCATTACCGCGCGTCTCCGCAAGAGGCAGGCGGCGCTGAACATCCCCGAATCCGACATCTCCGACATCGCGGAGCACCTTAGGCACTACTTTGCCTTTTTAGGCTTGAAAGCCGCCGACGTGGTTGGCGAAGTCGCGGATGTCGCTACGGTTGACGACACACCGACGGGCAAAGTCATCGGTGATGACACTGAAGGCGTTGAGGACGATGAGGGGATGCCGTCTCCCGTGAATGTGGTGACTCGCGTGTTCGACTCGGTCACTCAGTTTCTCTACTGCGACAAGTTTACAGATCTAAGTTGCTTGGAGAAACGCCCAAAATTCACTCCGTTTGCGAAGTACCGTCAGGAGCCACGCCCTGACTTGGGCGTGCCCGTGGCTGCGGGCAAGTCGCTCGATATGAGTGTGTTCTACACGCAAGCATGGGATGGCAAAACGCCGAATGCTGGCGTTGTCGGAGAACTCAGCAAAGCTTTGTCGGGCGCCGATGTGACGGCAATCTCGACGGCCATTTATGGAATTGACGACATCGCCGGAAGTATGAGGCCCGTGTTCGAAGCCATTCGTGCCAACGCGAAAAACCCGGCCGTCACATTGCGCGCAGTGACCGATATCGCCGCCGTTGAGAAGCGACCCGAAGGGGTGCCGTCGTGGACATTTGGTTACACTGCGCCTGCAAACAAGGCCAATTGGCTGTTCGGTGACGCCATCGCGCCGCTTGCCCCCGGCGGCATGCATGCCATGTTTCAGTACAGCGGCACGCCCGATCTGTTCCGTTTGCTCAACAAGGACATCGCGCGATCACAGGATGCGCGCCTTCGCATCGAGTGGCCGAGCGCCGGCATCATGCACAACAAGTTCGCGGTGGTTGAGCGCAAGAGCGGCGTCAAGGCGGTGTGGACAGGGACCGCCAATGTGTCTCAAAACTGCATGGGCATCGAGCGCAACGCCAATACGTCCATCTTGATTCGGAATGATGCGATTGCCAAGGCCTTTCTCGATCAGTTCAATCATATGTGGCAGTTCGACCCAGCCACCAAAAGCCGTAGCAGAGTGGTGGTTGCTCCCACGCTCAACCCCACCGACTATCTTCAAGTTGGGCGATTTCATCGCAACAAGTTTCCTATTGCGAAGAGGCTCTTCGACTTCCAAGACGGAACACGCGTACGCGTGCACTTTGCACCTACCGACGACGCTGAGCATCGCGTGATCTTGCCAATGTTGTTGTCCGCCAAGCCGGGAGACATCATTCGCGTGTCGATGTTTGGCGGCACCGGCTACGAGATTGTGCGCGCCTTTCAGTATGCGGTTGCCCGCGGCGCCGAGGTGCGAATCTCGTTCGATAACATCCTGGCGCATGGCGTGACCTCGTGGCACCGAGACCAGTTGCTTAACGTGCATTCCAACAACCCGTACATCGGCAAAGTTGGTTTGACATCGAGCCAGTCGGTGGGACGCGCTGTGTTTGTGCGCATCAGCGGTTGGGCAGGAAAAAACCATTACAAGGCCGCCACACTCACGCGCTCAACCAAAGACTCCAAAGGACGCGCGGTCATGCACCCGGAGGAATACATCGTTGGCTCGCAAAACTGGAGCTCGGGCGGCAACGACAAGAACGACGAGAACTTGATCTCCATTCAGAGCCTGTCGCCATCCGTTCCCGTCGTGTCGGCCGCGGGCTTTAACGCGGAGTTCGACAAACGATTGTGGACCTCATCGATCCCCGCAAAAGCCGGCGACTGAGCAGTCCTACCTTCCTGAAGTGTGCGCCGCACAAGACGAGACGGAGCCCGATCACCGGAGCTCCGTCTCCCTTTGTAAGCCGACCCAGTTCCTGATGCTACGTGGAGATAGCCGTCGTGCACTGGTTGACGATGGCCTGGATCACGCGTCGTAGGTATCTGACCATCACGTAGAGCACACACAAGCTCGACACAACGACCGCACCAAGTGCGCACAAGAAGATGAGCGGATGAGCGTGCATGAGCAGCGTGGCTCCGCCCACGACGGTTTCTTCTGCAATGCTTGCTGCAATGTTGGACACGGGTTCTGGCGAGGTGTTGATGACAGCCCGACTGGTGGCCTTGGTGAAGTGGCTTGTGGCGGCCAGCGTGCCACCTAGCAGCGCTGCGACGACAGTAAAAGCAGGCTCGTGAAAGGTGCCCAATGCTGCCGCCGCCAAGGCTGCGCCCGCCGGGATACGAATGAAGGTGTGCACTGCATCCCACACCGAATCCACGGCCGGGATCTTGTCAGCGACGAACTCCACGACCATCAGAGTGCCCGCCGTGCCAAGCACCCAAGTATGGGAGAGCACCGCCAACCCGACGGGCAGATCCATGACGTGAAAACGCTGAAACATGCCCGCCATGAACACCAACATGTAGAGACGCAGACCGCTGCTCCACGCCATGCCCGAGGCCATCGCCAAGGTTGAGATCATGTCCATGCGGCGCAGCGTGCACATGTTTGAACGTGCCCGCAATGGAGCGGCACAAATGTGATTGCTGCGCTTGGTGCATGCTTCGGGCTACATTGCCTGCCATGCTTCCCGACTACGAAAAGTTAGGCTCGTTCTATCTGGGTGCCGACGCGACGGGCCCCTACATGTACAATGCAAATGACCTGCTCACCCATGGGGTGGTGATTGGCATGACAGGCAGTGGCAAGACGGGCTTGTCGGTAGGGTTGCTCGAGGAAGCGGCCATCGATGGTGTGCCGTGTTTGGTGATCGATCCGAAGGGTGATCTGAGCAACCTCTTGCTCACGTTTCCGGAGCTTCAACCTTGTGATTTTGCTTCTTGGGTGCCTGAGGGTAAAG
Organism: Myxococcales bacterium; assembly: GCA_043778435.1. Lineage (GTDB taxonomy): Bacteria > Myxococcota_A > Polyangia > Polyangiales > Polyangiaceae > JAAFHJ01. The sequence goes on from JAYWGD010000536.1 coordinate 11,450, forward strand.
ATCCTGCTGCTGTTGCAAAAGCGTGGACCGAGGGCCTGCTGGCAAGCCAGCAGGATGGTGAACGCGTGCGCCGGTTTAAGGAGTCGTGCGAAGTGGTGGTGTACACGCCGGGGTCCACGTCGGGGCGTCCCGTAAGCATTCTGTCGTCTCTGAATGCACCGCCTGCGGGCAGCGATCCAGAGCTTGTGCGTGAACGTGTGGCGTCGGTTTCCGCCAGTCTGCTCGCGCTTGTAGGCATCGAGGCAGACCCGGTGAAAAGCCGCGAACATGTGCTGCTTTCCAACATTGTTGCGCGCGCTTGGGAGGCCGGCGAGTCTTTGGACTTGGGCGCACTGATCGTGCGTGTGCAGAACCCTGGCTTTAAGAAAGTCGGCGTGCTTGATTTGGAAAGCTTCTATCCACGCCGCGATCGCGACGTGCTTGCCTCCACGATGAACAACCTGCTCGCATCGCCGGGATTTTCCGCTTGGATGGAAGGCGATGCTTTGGATATCGATGCGTTTTTGCGCTCAAAGTCGGGCAAACCGCGCATCTCGGTGATGAGCATTGCGCACCTGGGCGACGCCGAACGGATGACCTTTGTGTCTTTGCTTTTGGGAGAACTCGTGGGCTGGATGCGCAGGCAATCGGGCACTAGCAGTTTGCGTGCGTTGTTCTTTATGGATGAGATCTTTGGCTACTTTCCGCCAGTCTCAAACCCGCCTTCCAAGAAGCCTTTGCTCACACTGCTCAAGCAGGCGCGCGCCTTTGGCCTGGGGTGCGTGCTTGCGACGCAGAACCCGGTTGACTTGGACTACAAGGGGCTCTCCAATTGTGGCACGTGGTTTGTAGGCCGGCTGCAAACGGAGCGAGACAAAGCCCGTGTGCTTGAGGGCATGTCGGCAGCTCTTGGCGAGGGCGTTGCGCCTGGCGCACTCAGCGACATGCTCACGGCGCTGCAGCCTCGGTCGTTCTTGGTGCACAATGTGCATTCCGCATCGGGTTTGGCCATGCTGCGCACCCGGCAGACGCTGTCCTACTTGCGTGGGCCCATGACACGGGAAGAGTTGCGACGCGCGATGCCTGCCATGCCCCCCACGTCAAAGGCTGATGATAGGGAAGCAGCAGTAGCAGCGCCCTCGTCTTACACTTCGACGGTTGCGCCTGCGGGCCCCGAGGGAATCCCCGTGCATTATGCAGGCGATGGCGCGCTGGCGCCGCACGCCGTGGCGGAGGCCACTGTGCGCTTCACCGATGCCAAAACCGCCCTGGACGAAACCCGCGTGGTGCGTTTCCGTGCGCCTGTCCTCGATGCGCCTCCGCCGGTGCGATGGGAGCAGGCCACCTGGCACGAGGGGGACATTCTCGAGCTGCCTACGGAGCCTGCCGAAGGGAGCACGTTTGCAGCTCTGCCTGCTGCAGCACTGGTTGCCAAAAACTATGCCGCGTGGGGAAAAG
>JAYWGD010000537.1:0-3971 GCA_043778435.1 Myxococcales bacterium
GGCGCTCGGCCGCGGTTTCAGTGGTTGCAAGATACACAGTGTGTGTTCTGCACATGTGTGGGACACGCTCCGACCTAAGGCGTGCTGAAGGATGCTAGAACGTGGTTCGTGCCTCGTGATGGCGCTATGCTGTTGCTGTGTTGCTGTCTTTACGTCTGTCCCTGGCCGTTGCTGCATGTGGCTTGGCGCTCGGGGCCTTTGGTTGCACCAACTACGCCGAGTCGGAAGACGCCCAGGTAGACCAAGACGAATTGGTTCGTGTTCAGCGTGAGGGCAACGACATCGGTGTGCTTATCGAAAACGAATCGATCAGCAAAACGATGAGTTTCTCCAGAGACTTTGGCTCGGGCAACACGGCCTTTGCCGCGACGGCCATTGTCAAAACGACGGCGACCTTCAACATGAAGGGCACGCTTGCACTTGCGCCCACATGGAATGGAAGCCTCACCAAACTCGACCGGTTGCAGGCGAAGTTCAAGGGCGACTGGAACGTCCAAGGCGGAGTCGACGTGACCTTCAGGTTGAGCGGGGAGCGCTCCAAGGACAAGGTCTACGTCAACAGTGTCACCAAGTCGCCCACCAAGATGATCGACGAATCCCGCGTGCTAAAAAGTATCGCGCTCAAGGTGTTTAAAACGCCCATCGCCGAGGTTGTACCGCAAGTAGATCTGGTACTCTCGTGTCAGGCCACGGGGAGCACAGAGTTCGACGCGCGTGCGACGGCAGGCATTAAGGGCACGGTGAATGCGGAGCTTGGGTGGAACCGCCAGGTCGCCCAGGGCGAGGTCGATGCCTGCGGGGTGGACGGCAAACCCAAGAAGGTGCAGCACCACTGGACGTTCGCCAGCAACATCCCACGCCCCACCACGACAGCGCCCACTTTTAGTATCGACAAGCCCGAAGCCACTGTCACGTTTAAGTGTGCGTTCATGCCTCGACTGACGTTGGAGATGTCTCTGGGTGTCAAAGATGTGTTGGAAGCCGGGCTCGCAGCGGGCATTGAGGGCGGGCCTTATGTGGCTGCCACCGCAACGGGTGATCTGCAAACCAAGACATGGAAGGCCGAGGCGAGCGTGGGCATGAAGCTCAACGCGTTCGCGCGGCTCAAGTTGGTGTTGTTTTGCAAAGAGGTCCTTTCGGACGAGAACAACTACAGCCGCGCGCTGATTGGCCCCGGCGATCAGGGCCTAGAGCTAGCAAAGAAGAGCTTTTCTGGCGGCTTTTCATAAGTGCGTGTCTCCCGTTGAAGAGCCGGCACGGCCCGAAATTTGATGCTCCTCCATTGCACTTCAGCGTTGCCGTGTCATAGCAACCGCATGAACACCCCGTCGCGCATCAACCCTCCATCCGCTGTATCCACCCTCGCCATCATCTTGTTCGCCGCTACCATGCCCGCTTGCGGTGTCGCGCAGCCTGGCGCGGACGAGGTAGCGGAGGAGACCGAGCTCAATCAAACTCAAAGCGACGCTTTGCTATCCAAAAGCGAGGCGGTTGGGGTCTACGAGGGCGTGAGTGCCATCACCACACCAACCGGTGTCGTCTATCACCACGATACAGTGGCGCTCATGGCCGACGGAAAGTTTCGAGTGGAAGTCATTGTGTCCGACAGTCGTGCAGCCGCCACAGGGCGCTCGCGGATCGCTACGGGCACGTGGGGCATCCCATTTCTGCGCTTCAACCAGGTCAAGCTCACGCAGGATTCCAACGAAGCCTGGGGGGCGGCTTTTGGGTTCCCCGGACTGACTTTGGCAGCGGGCGAGCGTTTTAAGCCCCGAGACGGCGTGCTCTACAATGCGCGCGCGCAGGGTGAAGGGCTTGCACGATTCTGCTTGGATGGCTGCGTCAAAGCCGCGCGCTAGACCTTCTGCCATGGATCCGACCCTTTGAGGCGGCGCGCATCGGCGAGTTGCGAACCCATCGTGACTCGCCGATGATTTCCATCGATGAGCCCTGACCCACAGCAAAAGGACTGTGGTAACCCTACGTCCATGAACGATACATTTTTGCGCGCATGCCGCCGTGAGAAAACTGACCATACGCCGGTATGGATGATGCGTCAGGCCGGGCGCTACATGCCCGAGTATCGCGCACTGCGTGCAAAATACACTATCTTGGAGATTTGCAAGAATCCGGATCTGGCGACTGAAGTCACGTTGCAGCCTCTCAAGCTGGGAATGGACGCCGCTATCCTGTTTGCCGACATTTTGTTGCCGCTGGAGCCCATGGGCGCGCCGTTCTCGTTCGAGGCCGGAGAGGGACCTGTTGTGCACAAGCCGGTGCGCAGCATGGCGGATGTTGAGGCGTTGCGTTTGATTGACCCCGAGACCGAAGGCCTTGGGTACATCATGCAGTCGCTGAAGCAGATTCGCAAAGAGGTGAAGGTGCCGCTCATCGGCTTCGCGGGCGCGCCGTTCACGCTCGCGAGCTACCTCATTGAGGGGGGGAAGTCGGCCCACTTCGTGCTCACCAAAAAGATGATGTACACGCAGCCTGAAGCTTGGAATCTGCTCATGAGCAAGCTCAGCGAAGTGGTACGTCGCTACCTCAGAGCGCAGGTCGCCGCGGGCGCCCAGGCGGTGCAGCTGTTTGACTCGTGGGTCGGGCAGCTCTCACCCGCTGACTACGCTACCTATGTGCAACCGCATGTGAAGCATATCCTTTCAGACATAGAGACCTTGGGCGTTCCCGTGATCCACTTTGGTACGGGCACGAGCACCTTGCTCGAGTTGCAACGCGAAGCTGGCGGCACCGTGCTTGGCCTCGATTGGCGCACGCCCTTCGCGGAGGGCTGGGCGCGCGTGGGTCACGATCGCGCCATTCAGGGCAATATGGACCCTACCGTGCTTTTTGCAGGGTCGGAGCTTGCTTGTGAGCACGCGCGTCGCGTGCTTGCAGCGGCTGCTGGACGCCCAGGACATATCTTTAATCTCGGGCACGGTATTCTGCCTGAGACGCCGGTGGACACTGTCAAAGCCGTGGTCGACTTCGTCCACAACTACAGGCACAACGTATGAGCACCGCTGTCCTTCTTACGGGGCACGGCACCATTGCCGAGCTTGCTGACATCCCGGGGTTTCTGAAAAATATTCGCCGCGGTGCTCCTACGCCAGACAGCTTGGTGAGCGAGATGCAGCATCGCTATGAGGCCATTGGGGGCAGCTCGCCTCTCACTGCAATCTGCACGGATCTTGCCGCCAAGGTGGGGGCGGAGCTCGACTTGCCAGCGCGGTTCGCATCCCGGCTGTGGCACCCTTATGTGAAAGATGTTTTGACCGAGCTGCGCGCGCAAGGAGTGACCGAGGTGCTTACTGCGGCACTCGCCCAGTTCTCCGCCCATGTGTATCATGCACATGTTCGCGAGATGGCTGAGCCCTTGGGAATGTCCGTACGCGAAGTGCCAAATTGGGGCGGTTCACCGGCGCTTGTGGATGCCTTTGGCAAGCGCATCGCGGCACTAAAACCAAGTGCAGACGACTATGTGGTGCTGAGCGCCCACAGCTTGCCGCAGATGGTTGTGGACGCCGGTGACAAGTATCCGGAGCTGGTGCAACATGCCGCTCAGCGCATTGCCGCGTCGGCGAATCTTGGTGAGCGTTGGGGGCTCTACTACCAGAGCCAGGGCGCAAGCGCCGGGCCTGGTGGGAGGCCGATGGTGTGGATCGGACCCGATCTCAAGGCTGCTATTGAGACCGCCAAAGCTCAGGGGGCGAAGCGTATGGTTTTCGCGCCGATCGGCTTTTTGGCTGATCACGTCGAGGTGCTCTTTGACTTGGACATCGAAGCTCGAAAATGGGTCGAAGATGCAGGCATGCAGTATGTACGCATGGAGTCCTTGAACGCGCACAGCGATCTGGTGACGCTGCTTGCATCCCAGCTCCGAGACGCCCGCACTTGAGCGCCGTGGGGGCATCCGGCACCTACGACCTGGTGGTCGTGGGTGCCGGGATCTCCGGGCTGACATTGGCCTACCG
>JAYWGD010000538.1:0-12877 GCA_043778435.1 Myxococcales bacterium
GCAATGGCCAGTGACAAGCTTTCGGAAGGCATCGCGGGCTTTACAGCGGCCATCGTGCAGCTAGAGACCAAGCTTCGGGCGCGCCTCCCAGCGTAGAAACGCAGAAGGAACAGCGATGTAAATTACTGGGCGCTGTGCAGTCGCCCAGGCTGCAGTGCCGCGCGTGCAGCGCGGCGCACGGAACGCCCCGACAGCAATGTCTGTAGCCCATACGCGCAGCGCCGAACTCGGGCGATGTCGGCCTCATTGCCCGCCGCCACGAGCAAGCGCATGGCTTCGGCGGCGTCGTCTTCGGGCACCTCTTGCCCGAAGATGCGTGCAGTCTGCGCCAGTTCACGAAGCACATCCGACCACACGCCTTCCCCTTCGGCGCGCGCCAAAGGAATCGCGGCCGCCAAGCGAACGCGCCCCGAGGCGTCGCTGAGAAGACGGACGAGCTCGGAGCGGAGCGACCCTGGCAGCTGTAGGGCCCCAGGCGGAACGAGCCCCAAGCTCTCATCGTCGAGCAAGCGCAGCGCAATGTAGCGCACCTCGGCGTCGGAATCTTGCAGGGCCGCCATACAATGCCCAGAAGCGTCATGGTCAGAGGTCTCGGCAAGCGTGATAAGCGCTTGAAAACGCAGCGGCGCATGAGGGCTCAAAAGCGCGTGTCGGGCCACGTCTTTGGCCCTCTCTGAACCCAATGCCACCAGCGCCTGCAGAGCCGACTCACGCACGCGTACAGAATCATCGCACGTGGCCGCAAGCAACGCAGACTCTACCTCTGGAGTGCATTCAAACCGAGCCAATTCGCACACCGATTCGATGCGCACCATCTCTGTCTCGGAGCGTACGTCACGAAGCGCGGCAGCCAAGCTTCGCGGTTTCATGGGCAGTTCAAACATGGCTCCACGCCTTTCCCAAAGAGAGCAGCGACAGGTTGAGAAGCACCATTGCGCAGGCCGCAATTGGCAACAGATGCGGCGCGACAAACATCGATGTCACACCGGCATCGAGCAGGGCGCCCATGGAGAGACCATCGGTAACGCCAATGCCTAGAAACGAAAGCGAAGTCTCGGTAAGCACAAACGCCGACGCACTCGCGCCGAACTGAACCGCCACCACGGGCAACAAGTTGGGTGCAAGGTGCACCCACATCACACGCCCAGCACCAAACCCCATTGCAGATGTGGCCTCTACAAACGCCTCTCCACGAAGCAACATCAGCCGCGCGATGCCCAAACGCGCAAACGGCGCCCAACCTGTGACGCACAATGCCGCGGCCAAGCTCCAAACATCAGGGTGCTGGGTGGTCGCGAGCAACACCAAGGCCACCAAAAATCCAGGCACCGATTGCACCAGCTCGGCCGCACGACGCATCCCTTCGAGCGCGCGCGCGCCCAAGGCCTCGGCTCCTAGCGAGAGTGCGACACCAATCATGGCGCACACAAGCGTGCATCCTGCACCCACTGCAAAACTACGAAGCAACGCAAAGCTGAGCACCGCAAGCAAGTCTGCACCACTTAGCGTGCAGCCCAGCGTGTGCTGCGCACTCGGCACGCAAAGGGCCGAAGCTGGGCTAGACAGCAGCGAATCACAGCCCAAACCACGCACCGAAATGGCCAGTGTTACGAGCAAAAAAGCTGGCGTAAGACGCAATAGCTTCATGTACGAGCAGCCCTTGGATCGATCCACAGGAACAGCACATGAAAGAGCGTCTGCGTGCCCACAAAGAACAACGAACTCGTCACGACGGCGGCCTCGAGTACAACGACATCACGCGCGCGGTAGCTCTCCAAAATCAGGGTACCCAAGCCCCGACGCTCAAACAAGCGCTCTACGACCATGGCGCCGCCAAGAATGGCCCCGAGCTGTGCGCCGATGAGTGTCAGCACCACGCCCGCCGTAAGCGGCAACGCATGCACCAACCACATTCGCCGTAAACTTGCGCCCTTTGCGCGCGCCACACGCAAGCATGGTCCACGGCGCAATTCGAGCAAGTTCGAATACACCGCGCGCGCCACATGCGCCCCCAGCGGCAACGCCAACAAGCCGGACGCAAAGAGCAAGCCTTGCAACCGTGAGTCGCTGTCGCCAGGAAGCGGAACCCACTGCCACTTGACACAGAAAAGGTAGAGCAGCACAGGCGCCGTGGCCAGCAGAGGCACCGAGGCCAAGCACGCCGCGATCGCACGTGCAAACGTTGAGCGCGCTCGCCCCTGATGTCGCGCGCCGTACATGCCCAAAGGCACACCCCATGCCGCGGCCATCGCCACCGCGCACAGTGCGAGCCGCATGGTGGGTCCAAGCGCCGCGACAAGGCGGCTCTGCACCGGCACCGAAGGCTTGGCGAGAGACGTGCCCCAGTCCAAGCTCAGCAGCCTCTTCCAAAAATGTGCATACTGCACAAATAAATTTGTATCCAACCCCAGCCGATGCTGAAGCGCAGCGCGAGCCGCAGCGTCGGCTTGTTCGCCAAGCACCATCGCAGCCAGATCTCCAGGCACCGCTCTCACCAGCAAAAATACTGCCGTACATGCGATAGCCGCATCCAGACTGCTGCGGCCAACGGCCGAAAGGACACGCCGCTCCGTTCGGCCGTTGTCGCCAAAACGCGCCGCGACAAAGGGCGGCTCAGGAGGACGCGTCAGAAGGGCCGGCATCGATCCCTGAATCCGCTGCGGCTGGTACGCCGGCATCGGGTCCTGCATCCGCTGCGGCTGGCACGCTGGCATCGCGCACGCCGGCATCAAGTCCTGCATCTGTTGCAGGTGGCACGCCCGCATCGCGTCCTTCCTCTTGCGCACCCGCATCACCCAAGGTGGGGGTTGCAAACACACCCGCGTCCAGACGCGCGCTCGTCATGGGCAAGCCGCCGCCGCACACCGGCGCGTCGACCATGGAGCGGGCGTAGCTTGCAGCGACCGAGCAAATCCGACGCGAGGTGTCGGTGTCCAAGATAGAGGCGTTCCAAGGCGTGGCTCTGGGGTCCAAGCACACATAGCCATCACGGCAATCGCTGTCTTCCTCGCACGAGGCCATGCAGAACGAGCGACCCACGCGCGCGGGCTCTCGGTCGTCGTACATGCACCCCGGGACGGCAGCATTGTAGAGTACACAGACCGATGTGTCGGCGCAGGCGTTGGCATTGCAGCCAAATGTGGTGCAGTAGCCGCCAGGCTGCGATTTGTCACAGCGACGATCAGTTGCGCTGCCGGCACAATCCAAGTCGCGGCTACAGCTGTCACCAATCTTGGGCGCGCAGCCGGAAGCGAGAGCCAACACGGCAATCGACGAGGCTCTTGCGGCCCAGGGCATGCTCCAGTTCATGAGCGCTCCTCTAACCCAGTTGCAGCGTCAATGTCGCGAATGAAACCGGCGACCGAGAAACTTCAGGGCGCGAGCACGCAGATTGAGGGCGACTGTCCGCCGTCAGCGGTCGGGGCGCCCTGATAGCAACATTCGGACAACCCTCCGACGCGGCAGTCCGAACAGGACGCCACAGCTCGGCATACGCCCGGCAGGTTGCAAGCAAGCCCATTGATCAGCTGATTGAGAAGCGCACCATTGCACATGCGCGGTCCGACCGGGCCCGAGTCCTCCTCGGGGGTCTCGCCGGCGTCTTCCTCCGGCAGCACGCCCGAGTCTTCTTCCGGGGCGCCGGTATCCACAACAACCACTGCGCCAGTGTCCTTTACGATAGGCCTGCCGGTATCTTTTGCGACGGACGAATCCCTTCCTCCGGTACCGAGTTCATCCGCGGGCGATGTGGCGCACGCGACGAGCGCCGCAACCACAAATGCACCAACCACTAAGGTTTGAAGTCGACGGAGGTTCATTAAAAAGGAATTACGCGAAATTTTGGCGCCTGACAAAGCGGGAGTTCACACAAATGACTCATTTGTAATCAAAGGTACGACATCAAACCACCTGAATGATGTTTACCGACGGTTTAGAGCCTTACGACGAGTCACGCACTACGTTGGCAAGAGCCAAACCGCACGTGTTTGCAGAACGTCATGATAGCCTTTGGGTCTCGCTCTATCATGACCCCGTCCACACCTCGCCCGCCCTCGGCCCCGCGCGCTGCGGTAAGCACCTGGATCGCCAGGGTGCTCGGCGGGATGTTGGCCATTGCGGGTCTGGTCCCTCTTTTGGCGCTGCTCGCATTGGCCTCACCACAAGGGCGCGCGCGCATCTCCAGCGAGGCCCATGCGGCAGCGCTCAAGGCCGGTTTGGATGTCAGCTTCAAGACCGAACTCAAGTACTGGCCGATGCGCGTGCGCGCGGTCGATGTCGTGCTGGCTTCTACTGATGGCGGGCCTCCGGCGCTTCGGGCGACACAACTCGAACTGCGACCGCGACTGTTCTCTTTGCTGGTGGGCAAGGTCGACTTTGATGAAGTTTCCCTCGAGTCGCCACGGATTCGGCTGGTTCTACGAGGTGATCGCATCGAGAATTTGAACATAAGTTTGCCGAAGAGTTCCGGAGAATCATCCGGACCGCTGGAGCTGCCCATTCACATGGTGTCACTCACCGATGCCGAGGTAGATGCCGACATCAAGGTCGAGGGCCTGAGTGCACGTGCGAGCGTCCGCGCGTTGGACGCTGACATTCAATTGGGGCGCGGCGTCGAGGCCGGTGTCATTGAAATTGGCGCGCGCGCTTCGCACTTGACGCTCTCTAGAGATCGCAACTTCAATGGCGCAGTCGTGACAGACAACGATGAGCTTTGCGGTTTGGATGCCCGCGTTCGCATCTCCCCTTCCGAGATTTTGGTTCGACGCCTCAATGTCTCTGGCAGCACAGACGATGGCAGCCTCCGTGGTTCTTTCTCAGGCTGCACGCTTGCTTCCAACGACTTGCGCGCCATCGCCACCAACGTCTCGCACCTGTCGATCTCCTTGCCCCAGAGGGCGGAACAGAAGCCAAAAATCTCGGGCCGTATTCGCGCGGTGGTTCCTTTGGGCCTACTCCAACGCCTGCCAAACCCACCGGACGTTTCTGGCAACCTCGAGTTCGATGGCGATGTGGATTACGACGCTGCTGCCGCGGGCGCGCTGCCCAAGGTGCGGGGCAAAGTGCGCGCGCATGAATTGCGGGTGGGGCAATTCACCTTTGCGCACGACGTGGACACAGATGTCAGCATCGAAGACAGCGTGGTTCGTAGCCCCGAAGTGAAGGTCGGATTGGCCGGCGGACATGTGACCGTGAAAAACCTCGAGGTACGCCCAAGCGCCGAGGGCGTGCCACTGTCGGGCGAAGTGCATCTGCAAGATTTGAGCTTCGCCCAGCTCATGAAAGATTTAGGCGTGAGCACTGCACCTCATGTGGATTGGTCGTTGGACCAACTGGATGTGGTGAATCTGAAAGGCACTGCATCGCCGCTCCAGATAGATGGCGACTTGAGCGGAACGACAAGCAGATTTGCAGTCTATGACACAGACACCCACGCCGCACGCAAGACAAAATTTGTGGGTTTTGAGCAAGCGAACTTGGGCGCGCATTTGGCCATTCGCAGCGACGAGGTGCGATTCGAAGGGCTGCACGCGCGCTTCGGCAAAAGCTCTATTGACCGCGGATTGGTGAGACTTGGATTTCATCAAGATCTGGTGGTGGAGATTCCCGAAGCCACACTGGACTTGGAGGGGATTGGTCCCATTGCCAACATTCCATTCAAGGGAATGGCGCACCTTCAAGCGCACGTGGGCGGCGTCTTTTCGGACCCCATCATCACGGGGCAGACATCGATCGCGGGTTTTGAGTTCTCGGGCTTGCCATTGGGCGAGATCTCACACGCAGACATCACGTTTCGCGGCACCACCGTCACCCTTGCAAACGTGAAAGCCGCGAAAAACAAGAGCGCGTACGCACTGCCCGAAGCCACCCTCGAGTTTGGCGGCAAAGGTGATTTTGCCATGCAAGCGACGATGCAGTCTCAGGGGCTCGCCTTGCGTGACTTTCTTTCCATTTTCCGCTTCGAATCTGACCCACGATTTTTGGACTATGACGGCAAGGCCGACGTGCAAGCGCGGCTTAACGTGACTGTGGGTGGCCCCGAAGATTTGTGTGGAGGAGGCGTCATCGATGTGGATGCGCAAGCGCATTTGCACGATCTCGTGGCGATGGGAGAGCGGTTCGAAGACGGTCACCTCGATCTCAACTATCACTGGACCGACAAGGACGCAGGCATCGAGGGCGCCGATCTTCACGTGCGATCGATTGCGGTGCACAAGCAACATCGCGCAGGCAGCTCGCCCAGCGGCGCATTGATTGGAAGTCTAGAACTCGCGCGCGGCGGCGCTCTGGCCGGCCGATTTACCATTGAGGACGTATCTCTCTCGATGCTGCAAAAAGCAGAGCCTTGGGGCGCAAAGGTGGATGGCAAAGTGACGGGCCAAGTGGACCTCGGCGGCACCATCGACAGCTACGTGACGAGCGGGCGCGTGCACATCTCACCGCTGCATCTGGGCACCGAAACAGTGGGCGCATCCGACGTCAACTTTCGCATCACACAGAAGCCCGGAGCGCCGGCCACCGGCCGCACCCGATGTGGCGGCCCCATCCGCAAGCCTTTCGACGCCGCCACTTTTGACCCCCAAGAGGACCAAGGAGAGATGGTGCTCGATGGCAGCTTTTTTGCAGGCCAAGTGAGCACCAAGGCGCTCCGGATGTCGCGTCAGAAAGATGCCATGCTGCGCGGTGAGCTACGTTTTAAGAATTTCGAGACGCGCCCGTGGATGGCACTGCGAGAAGGCGCCGGCGATGGAGACCCCCCGTCCGTATCGAGCGAAATCACAGGGCTGCTCTCGCTCGATCACGTACAGCAAAACCACTACGCTCAAAGCGCATTCCGGATTGCCCCCGAAAACATCTCCGTCCAAGTAGGGTCTGCAAAGTTTTCCTTGCAGACTGCAGGCAAAGAGATTCTCTTTGCCAACGAGCAGCTCGTTCTTCCCGAGACACGACTTGTGGCAGGAGGGCCGTTTCGCATCCCCGGAGGCATCAGTTTGGCAGGCACCGTGAGCCGCGCTCTGCACGAGCCCGAGCTCGATCTGACCATGCGTGTACTTCCCACGGACTTGGCATTCTTGCCTCTGGCCTTTCCGCGCATGTCCCGTGCTGAGGGGCGCATCGCCGGCGAATTGAAAGTGCAAGGCGCGCCGACTTCGCCCGACGTACGCGGAGAGCTCTCGCTCACCGGAGGAGCGTTTGCGGTCAGCGGGATGCCCTCGTCGCTTGCAGATGTGAACGTGCGCCTGGTGGCCGATGGCAATGAGCTCAAAGTTGCAGAAGGGCGTCTCAAGACTTTGGGCGGCGACATCAAGGCCGAAGGAAGCATCCCACTGCGCGGCGCATCCGCAGGGCATGCAGAGCTCAACATTCAAGCAAAAAACCTAAGGTACTCGCCCAACGAAGGCACCAAAGTGGCGCTGGATGCGAACCTCAATTTGGAAGCACGTGTCATGGAATCGGGCAGTACCCAGTTACCACGGCTCACCGGCGAAGTGCTGGTCACAAGTGCAGAGTACACCAAACCATTTTCGCTCCGCCCCAACCTAGAAACGCGCCACGAAGTCGACTCTTACGACCCCGCCGAAGACACGCTGGCGCTGGACATCACTGTCCGCACGCGGGCGCCCATTCGCATCCGAAACAACATCGTCACGATGGGCCTGGCCATCAACAACCGCGGGTTGAACATTGTCGGGACCAACAAGCGTTTCGGCGCTCGTGGACAGCTCGATGCCTTGCCCGGCGGGCGCGCCATTCTGTTTTCCAACCAGTTTGACATCCGACAGTTGGTCGTTGGCTTCGACGACCCTACCCGCTTTGCGCCCACGGTAGAAGCCACCGCCATCACCGAGTTTCGCCGTGGCATTTCGTCGACCTCAGGCGGGCGACAAGCCGCGAACTGGAAGATTCAGGTTCGCGTGTTTGGGCCACTCAACACCTTTGGGTTCGAGCTGCAAAGTGAGCCAGCGCTTGCGGTGGAAGACATCACGTTCTTGCTGGCCGCTGGAGTGACCCGTGCCGAACTCGATGCCAATGCAGGTACCTCGTTTGCCTACGAGCTTGCGGGTGCCGCCACGGGTGTGGACACTGCGGTGAAGAAGGTGATCCCCATCGACGACTTTCGCTTTGGCAGTTGGTACTCTCCCGCCACCGGCGGCTCCGAACCCAACATCACGATTGGCCAACGTTTGAACGATTCGATTTCGATTAGTGGAACACAGGGCCTGCAGGGCGGTGGCACGCGCGCGGGCGCCGAGTGGCGCATCGGTGGGCAGACCAGCGTGCAAGGCTCGTGGGACAATCTTGCCAGCGCCGCAAGTGGCGGTGTGAAGAACTTGGGGCTTGGATTTCGGTACCGCTTGGAGCTTGAGTAGGCGCCCCATGCGTTTGAGATTTCACATCGGCCATTGGATTTTCGCAGCGGGATTGGCGCTGCAGCTTGTCTCGACGACGGCGCACGCCGATGCGCGTCGGGTGAGCGAGATCCGGGCGCAGTGGACGAGTCCGGCGTGGGGCACCAGCGATCTCCACGCCATCACAGATGCCTTTGTAGGACTCGAGCCCTCGGCCGAAAATGCTCGGGCACTGCTAAGCGCGCTCATCTCAGCGGGGCGTGTGGCCAACGCATCGGTGAGCGAAGAGCCCTCGAGTGGCGGCACGCGATGGGTGCTCTCTTTGGAGCCTCGACGCATCGTTGAATCAATTGAAGTCGTGCCGGCACCAAGGGTGTCACTCGAAGGCGTTCTACCCAGCGACGATAGCGACATCTCGCCATCGGACATCGTAGGTCTCGAGCGCGCGGTAAAAGCAGCTTACCGCGCCCAATCTTTTGCAGGTGCCAGAGCCAAGATCACCGTGATCCCTGGGACCAAAGAGGGGCGCATTAAACTACGTGTAGATATCACGCAAGGCAAGCAACGTGAACTCGCGCATATTAGCTTCACCATCGCAGGCGCCAGCGAGCAAGACCTGCGCCCACTGCTGCGCAGCTATCGCGCGGCTCGAGGTGATGTTCCATTTTCAGCCTCGCTCGACGAGTACGATCGCTCTCTGGAAGCCGTCATGAACGATGCCGGCTACACCAATGCAAGTGTGACTCATGTGGTGACTGGCTCCGACACCGCAGCGCAACTCAATGTATCGGTGAGTTCGGGGCCCCGCACCATCTGGTCGTTTGAAGGGCTGCTCCGCTACGACGAACCTACGTTGCGCGGCGTGATCAGCGAAGCCACGGAAAAGTCCCCAGGCAACGTTGCCGATCGAATCCGTGCTTTTTACACAAGCCATGGCTACATGGATGCAGAGGTCACTCTGGAGACAAAGCCTCTTGCGAGCGGCGAGATTTCAACACGCTTTCACGTGCGGGAAGGCAATCTTGTGCGCGCAGCTGAGACGGAGCTCTTGTGTCTTAGAGACGATGCCTTGCGAGGCTTGGGCAACGCGCCCACGACGCGCGCCGAAGTGCTGCGCGAAATTGGCTCTTTCTTGCGCGAAGACTTGCCACACACGGGGCTTCTGTCGGCGGGTGTGGAACGCGATGCGCGCGCACTTTCTACAGGACCTTTGGGGTCACTCCCGAGTGCAGACACACCAAGACCCGAGACCACCTACGACGAAGGCACCTACGAGAAATCACTCGAGCATCTTCGTGACTTGTATCGTGCCGAAGGGTTTTTCTCAGCCCGTGTGGGCCCGGTCGAGCGTGTCCGCGCACGCTGCGTGAGCGCGGATGCGCGCGGAGTTTGCACTCCTGACCAAGTGCCGCCCTCCGACGCATCCGCGGCGTGTCCACGCGACATGCGTGGGCTGCCCGTGCTTGTCAAATCGATGGGTGAGCCCAATCTTTGCGTGCCCGATGCGGCGCGCGGCGTGCGCTGTGCGCCCACGCTCACATTGCGCATTCCCTTCGACCTTGGGCCTCGCACTTACATTGGCGATGTCTTGGTGGAGGGCGCGCATGCCGCAGCCCCCGAGGCTCTCGTAAAACTCAGCGGCATCCAAGCCGGGGCGGCGCTAAGCACGGCCGAGGCAGAAGCGGCGCGCGTACGGCTACGCGATCACTATCGCGAACTTGGCTACGCCTACGCGCGCGTTGATTGGCGAAGCGAGTTCTCCATCGACGGAACGCGCGCGCGCCTGCGCTTCGATGTTTGGGAGGGCGAGCGCGTTGTCGTCACCAACATCGTCATTCGCGGCGCGCACTACACCGATGTAGGGCTCGTGAAAAAACGCGTCGCGCTCGTGGTTGGGCGCGCGTACCAATCCTCCCTGGTGCGGCAAACCCAGGAGCAGATTTCCACGTTGGGGGTGTTCAACGCTGTGGACGTCAGTCTCGAGAACCCGGACTCGCCCGAGTCCCAAAAGCGTGTCATCGTCTCGGTGCGGGAACGCCCACGTTTTCTTTTCGAACCTTTTGGTGGCCTTTCCACCGGCGAAGGTTTTCGCGTGGGTGTGGAGGCTGCGTACAGAAACCTTTTTGGCAAAGCCATCTCCTTGAGTGCAGGTGCAAGTGCGGCATATCTGCCTACCCCGTTTATTGTCGATGAGACCGTCCGCGCCAACTTTGCAACACTAGGAGAGCCCGGACTCAGCCTCAATGAGCGCATCGCCGCAAGGCTCACCGGCGGCCTGCAGTTCCCCGACATTGGGCTAGGGCCCGCGGTGCGCGGCAACATTGATGCGCTCTTTGTAAACGACCTGCAGCGCGACTATCGCATCTCCAAACTCACCCTAACGCCCACGCTCTCTTGGCGCCCGACGCGACGACTGCAGCTAAGCATTGGCCCCAGCGTTGAGCGCAACATCTCGGGCATTTTCCGCGGTCTTAGCCGGGAACAGCTGAGGGCATTGGGCTCGTCGGTAGGCAGCACTGCGCTCTTGGTCCCCGATGGGGAGAGCGTCGCCTACGGGCAAAAAATTTCGCTCACACTGGATGCGCGCGATCAGTCTCTTAACCCCACAAAGGGATTCTTCTTGGCATTGGGTGCAGAGCACATCGATGCCTCCCCGGTGATCGATCCGGCGCGTCTGCCCAATTGTTTTGAGAGCGGCACTTGCGACTCACACTTTCTCAAGGTCACGGGCACGATCAGCACCTATGTGTCTATGCGTGGCAAAGTGCGCTTGGCGTTGCAGCTTCGAGCAGGCACCAACTTGCAGCTCACTGGCAAATCCAACACCTATCCCGACCGGCTCTTCTTCTTGGGAGGCTCAGACTCGATGCGTGCGTGGGGTCCGTCATCACTCATGCCGCAGGATGTTGCCGACGTGGTCCAAGGCCGAGGTTGCACCGGCACAGAAAACGTCAACGACAATTGCTCACTGCTGTTGGCTGCCATTCGCGGCGGAAACTTGATGATCAACCCTCGCGCCGAACTGCGTATCCCGCTCGGTGAGCCGCTCGAAAGCGTGCTCTTCGTTGATGCCGGCAACCTCTGGAAAGATCCGGAGCAGTACCCATGGAACAACGGCAAACTCAAGCTGCGTTACGCACTGGGCACTGGCTTGCGCTACATCACGCCAGTGTTTCCGGTCTCCGTCGATGTGGGTATCAATCCAGCACCCTATGCGTGGGAGCGAAGCCAAACGGGGGCTTGGGCGGTTAACTTTTCGATTGGTCTCTACTAAAGATGCAACGCCCACCCTCTTCAAGCATCGTTTTGGTCGGCGACATGCAAGCCACACTTTGGGTCGAGCGCCTCGCCGGGCGTGAGAGCAACCCCGCTGAGCGAGCACGCATGTTTCAAGAGTTGGGCGCGCTCACCGCTCCGCAGTTTGTTTTTTTGGGCGACATGGTCTCGGCCTCAACGAACCGCGAGTGGCGGCTTTTGGACACGCTTCTGAGCCGGCTGCAAGAGAACGAATCGAATGTGGCAACCGCAGTCGGCAATCACGACATCATGTTCAGCCGTACGCGAGGTTTGCGCGCGCTGCGCGAACGAGGCCTGATTCCCACCGCGTGCACTTGGCACACGGCGGACCGAGACGGCATTCGTGTGCTTATCTTGGACACCAACCCGCGGGAGCTCAAGGGCGCCGCGTGCGTGGCGCAACTCGCGTGGTTCAGGGGTCAGTTGCAATGCGCCGAGAGCGACCCGTCCGTGCGCGCGGTGGTGGTGGTTGGGCATCACCCTCCGATGACCAACGCGCGCTTGCCGCACACCGCAATGGCGGCGATCCAATCGTTCTGCGATGCGTTCGAGACCAGCGAAAAAACATGCCTTTGGGCCAGTGGTCATGTGCATGCTTACGAGCGCTTCTTACGCAGTGGAAAGCATTATGTCGTTGCGGGCACATCGGGTGGTCCTCGCGTCGGACTGCACCGCGGGTCCGCCATGCGCGTGCCCGCCGCGCTGCAACTCCCGACCCCATCGCCCTTTTTGTGGTTGGAGCTAAGCTGGGCCCGGGACTCTCTCCACCTTGTCGCACGAGGCTTCCCAGATCTCGAGAGCGACGTCCAAATTTGGGATCAGATCACGTTCTCCTAAGCACCCAACGTATGCAGCATCGCCTCACGGAGATAGGCGTGTGCGCAGCCAGCTTCCGCCGCCCGAACCGCTACGCTCATCCCGTGCATAGTGCATCCTATCGTGCAAACGCCCGGGACGCCCTTGCCAAAATTCGTAAGCCGATGCTGCAAGCGCATAGCCGCCCCAGTGCGGTGGGCACGGCACGACCGCACTGGCAAACCGCGCGGACACGCGTGCCATGTTGTCCTCGAGCTCTGCTCTGTCCCGCACAGGCTGGCTTTGCATCGATGCCCAAGCGCCCAATTGACTCTCACGCGGGCGGCTTGCAAAGTAGGCTTCTGATTCAGCGCGAGACGCGCGCTTGGCCCGACCTTCGACGCGTATTTGACG
Source organism: Myxococcales bacterium (assembly GCA_043778435.1). Lineage (GTDB taxonomy): Bacteria > Myxococcota_A > Polyangia > Polyangiales > Polyangiaceae > JAAFHJ01. The sequence goes on from JAYWGD010000538.1 coordinate 12,855, forward strand.
CTCCATCTGTGGCCAGAAAAACA
>JAYWGD010000539.1:0-12851 GCA_043778435.1 Myxococcales bacterium
ACTGGGCGGTTTGAACGCAGGCGCCAACGATGAAAGATAGACGGCTGGCACTTTGTCTTGGGAGAGCTGGCCCCATCCGCTGCTGCCCTGCCCCAGCACCATGTGCTTTGGTTGTGTTTCGTCACGCAACGGAGGTCGTCGCCTGTTTTGACATCCTCCACGTCTCCCGCATTTGCCACCTTGGTGGGCCGGCGTCCTGCTTGGGATGTTGGCGCGGTTATTCCGACGCCGAGCTGACCGTAGTCATTGATGCCCCAGAGCACCACAGGTCGCCCTTGCCAGAGCGTGCGCACACATGAGAATCGCCCGCTGAAATCTGTACGATTCGTGGCTCGTGGCCTGCGTCATCGGGCAGCACAAGATTGCTGTCGTTAACGGCATCGGCGAGCGAGGGGTTTGCGAATCGAGGGCCCTAAACGGGGACCCGTCTTGCTCCAACGAGGCATCGCCATTGGCTGCGCTTGTTGTGAAGGGACGAGAAAAGTCCAAGCCTGTCAGGCCACCACAGCCGAATGCGAGCAGGGCAAATATTGTGCATAATGTTCGTGTTGTCTGCGCTCGTCTGGGGTGGGCAACCGTCGTTTCATCAATAGGGCAACCATGCGCGCTGTTGCGAGAGCCGCGGCCCCCCTGAATTCAACTTTGTAGCTCCCAGGTTGGAAACAACGTGCCTGAAGTTGTCGCATAAGAAATCGCGAATCTTGTTTGCCTGGCATTCGCGAAATATTTGCGCTACCTGCGGTAATCGGAGGCGACTCATGCGTTTTGTTCTTATTTCAGTGGCGGGTTTGGCGTGTATTTCTGCTTGTGCGTTCAAGACCACCGCGGATTTGCCCGGCGGCCAGCCCGACTCGAGCACCTTCTTGGTCGATGCGACTTCGAGCAGCTCACAACGTGACAGCGGTTCATCCTCGGTACTGGCAGATGGTTCCGTTGCTGTTATCCCCGATGCAAATAGCGTGGGTACGCCTGATGGCGCGACGCCTCCTGGCGATTCCGGCGTGTCGGTTGCCGATGCAGGTGTGCCAGTGGTGGACAGCGGGACCCCCGCCACCGTGACACCCCCAAGTGCCTTCCCCACCGTGGTAAACTCGGGTGGTGTGGTCGTGGCCTCTCCCAAAGTGAAGCCGATTTTCTTTACCAACTATCCGCAGCGCCCTGAGCTTGAGCGTTTCCATCAAGCCTATGCGCGGTCGTCGCATTGGGCCGGAGCGGTCGGCGAATACGGCGTAGGCCCCATGACCCTGCTCCCTTCGGTCACTCGCACCGACGCGGCCCCATCTCAGCTCTCCGATGCTCAGATTCAAGACTGGATTCGCGCCAACCTCGGCGAGGGCCAGCTGCTTGGCGCGGCCGATCCTGACACGGTCTATGTTCTCTACTTCCCTGAGACCACGACCATTTCTCTCGATAGCGATCAGAGCTGCCAAAGCTTCGGGGGCTATCACAACGAGGTGGCGACTTTTGGCGGCACCACCAAGGTTGGATACGCGGTCATCCCCAATTGCGGGGATGATGAACTGTACCTGGTCGCCGATCACGAAATGGTGGAGTGGGCAACCGATCGCTATCCATTCACCGCCCCCGCGTATCAGAGCTTGGTGCCAGAATTTGCAGCGTTTGGCTTGTTCGCTGGCTCCGAAAACAGTGATATCTGCACCTTTTTGGAGGGCATTCAGTCCAATGCGTTGGGCCTATCCACGTCGGGCTATACGCCTGCAGATTTGGGCTTCCGTGTGCAACGTCACTTCTCCAACGTGGCTTCCAAGGCCGGTCACTTCCCATGTGCACCCAACTACAATGAGACCTTCCTGGTTGGCATCCCTCAGCTGACGGAGCGTGCAAACCTGGGGGCTAGAGGCGCAACGAAGGTCATGGGGACCTCGAACGGCGCGGGCGAGATCAGCGTCAAAATTCACAGCGACAAAGCGGTGTTCGAGCCCTGGCGCATTTTTGCAACGGCGCTGTCGTTTTCTGGCGGCCAGGCCCGCATGAAGGTCACCCTAGATAAGTCACGTGTTCTTCCTGGCGACGAGATCAAGCTGACCATTTCAGCTTCGCGAGAATCTCAAGCGGGCATCATGTTGATCACCACGGCGCCTGACGGCACTGCCGCGCATTCGTGGCCCATCCTGGTGTTTGATCGCTGAGAGCAGCTACGCTGCGGCTACCAGTTTTGAAGCACGCGGGTGGGCACTCTGCGAGGTGTGTCATCGCCGGTTCCGAGCTGGCCGGCGTGGTTGAATCCCCAACAATAAACGACATTGTCAGCGGTCCAGGCGCACGTGTGTGCCGAGGCTGCGACAATGCCGACGGCTTTGGGCAGGCCTAAGACACGTTGCTTGCGACTGTACAGAAGTGTCTCCGCTCCGGTCCCGACTTGGCCACTGTCGTTGGAGCCCCAACAATCTACATCACCGCCTTGACTGAGGGCGCACATGTGACGCGCGCCTGAAGCGAGGTCTTTGACGCCGCTGAGGTCGAGTACCATCTCCGGCGCTTGGCTTAAATAGGTGTGCCCGACGCCGAACTGCCCGTAACCGTTGTGGCCCCAACAAGCCACGGTGCCGTTCTTCTTGAGACCGCATGAGTGCGCCGTGCCGGCAACGATCTTAACGACATCGCTAAGCCCGTCTACTTGCTGTGGGGCATAGACCCGTGTCGCGTTCGGGAACGATCCCATCTGGCCATACTTGTTGCTGCCCCAACACCAGACGGCACCGGTCGTGGCATGCACGGCGCAAGCGTGCGTCTGCCCCAAGCCCACGCTTGCTTACAGGGCGTCTTCGGGCACCTCCGGGGTAACCACCCATTGCGGGCGCACGCTCGAGGTTGTGCGCTCGTCGCCCAGTTGGCCGCTCGCGTTGTTGCCCCAACACCAGAGCGACAAATTTTGTAGGCGTGCGCAGGCAAAATCCGACGTGATGTGAATGCTTGTGGCGGGCGCCGGACCCGCGCCGGCGCTTGCCAAGTCGACGGCCATGGGAACATCGCTTTTCGGGAGCGTGGTGGTGCCCAACCTGTGGTCTGCGTTGTCGCCGGTGCACGACACTTGGCCTCCCACATCCACGCTGCAGCTATGCAAATCGCCTAGCGCCAATTGCGAAAGCGCGCTGCCGGTCGTGAGCGATCCAACAAGTCTTGGGTTTTGCAGCGCGAACTTGGTTCCTAGCGCGCCATAGTTGTTGGAGCCCCAGGCCCATATCGCTCCGTCCGAAAAAAGAGCCACCGTGTTGTCGCGGGATGTCTTGACGCTGAGCAAACGCGCGGAGGTAGTGACGCGGCTATCGACGGTTCCCGCCGCATCATCCGTGTCCGTGGCATCGCCTGCAACAAGGAGATCGGTCATCGGAGACGCGTCCGCGCGGAGCACAGAAGCTTCGGCGAGGGTGCCGCCCTCCGAGCCTTCTGCGAGAGCGCCTTGCGGTGGGCTTGGCGCTCCAAAATCCTGTCCCAAGATCACGCCACAACCCATGAGGGTGCAGAGTGCAGAGGTTTGAATCGCACGGAGCCGCCAACGCATCAACCAAGCATAGCGCTCATTGGGCGCAAGAGCCGGTCGCGAACCAAAATCGCGCACGGATCCCATTTTTGCGCGACATCGGGCAACGGCCTGCCTCTAGGCGATATGAACCGACTGTCTCTGCTTTCCGCGCTCGTCGTCTTCAACGTTTTCTCCAATGAGGCAGCCGGTATGACGCCAGAAACCTCTAGCTCGAGCCGTCTCATCTGTCCGTTGGAGAGCGTCGCGACGGCGGTCGCAGTGATTCGGCAAAGCCTCTTTGTGCCCGCAACGCTTGCGACGACAAGGGGAAGCTCTTCGCTGCGAGCGCAGGTCTCCGTGGCAGCAGCATGGCGGCTGCCCGGAGGCTATTGCGATCCGAAAAGCGCGTCCGCTGGGCGCTTCGACATCGAGCACTATCTCAAGCGCGGGGCGATCCCTTGGGACCACTTTACCGACCTGACTCGCGGGCTTCGCATGTCGTGCAATGCAGACATCACGCCCCAGGAAAAGCAGCAGGTCGACGAGATCATTGCCTCGCAACTCCGAGAGCTGGAGATCCCAAACAAGGATCTCGCTGCGGCAGACTTGCGCGCCGTCATGGCGACCCAAGAAATCTCCGACGCGAGGGACTTGCCGCATGTGGCTCTTAAAACGGAAAGCATCAAGCCCGACGTGCGCGCGTTTGGGGCGCAGCAATGGCTTCACGCATCGCCGGTCGATCAGTTTCTGATTCTGGATGGGGGCGCCTCGGGCTCTAACTTGTATTCCGCCATATGGCTCGCCGATACGTGGGGGCCCATGCTCAGCGAGACAGGCAAAGTGGCGATGGTTTGGCACTGTGTGCACAATGCATTTCGCCAGACGCCTGACGGTCTGAAGATGCCGAAGGTCGCAGCCTTCTGCGGCGTTGATATGCCTGTCGTAAAGTCCGCAGCCGTCTATGCCGAGATTGATTTGCTCAATCAGCCCCCGCTCGCCAAACTTCGACTCAAGTTCGACTTGGGCGTGATGCTTCGCGACGGACGAGAGGTCCAAGCGTGGGTTGCGGCGCAGGCCAAAAAAGACAAAGTCTACAAGACCATCTTCACGGATATTCCGGCGCAGCATGCGGCCATTTGGAAGAAGCTCGAGAGCACGAATGCGGCGCAACTCAAAGCGGCGCGGGAAGTGCTTTTTGCCTCGCGCGCTACCATGACGTCACGATCGGCTCTTGAGGGGTGTGAGGCCAAAGTGATGCCGTTTCTGCAAGACATCGTGCGTCGAGTCCCCGCCGATTTGAGCGACAAGAAAATGGACGATGGAGAACTCGCAAGCACGCCGCTGAACTTCGTGTTGTTCGAGGCCCTCGCGTCGTGCAGCGCACGTAGCGGCAGCAGTCTTGCGCACTACGCCGGCTACTTTGGGCGCCAAGTCGAGGAGAGCAAATGGCAACCTGGACCACGCACCGCTGCCATGATCGAGGTCTTGCAGCGCAAGACCGAACTCGCCTTCGACAACCTGCAAGACAACGAGTTCGACCGCCCCACACGGATCCACATGGAGAACGGCACGGGTCTGTTTCCGCATTCGAGCCGTGGCCCCTTGCCGACTCGCGAGACGGTCGAAACGACCACCGCGCGCGGCTGTATCTCTTGTAAAGTACATTCAGTCTGAGCCCGACGTTCAAAAGCGCGCCTCGGCACTCCGCGCACTGGGCGAAGCCCGCGCGGCAAGCGTGAGCAAGTAGGAGAAACCGAGCGCCGCGACAACGTGCACACGGCCGTTGTCGCTCGCTTTGCCACAGGGGTGGCGCGCAAGAATCCAAATCAAAACGTGCCGCGAATGCCGGCGCTTGCGTGGCTCGGATCCACCCACAACGAGGACGACGTGCGTGATGCCTTGGAGGGCCAAACCAACACGGCGGTGACTCCTGCGGCAACCCCCGTTCCCAACAAGATGGGCGTCAGCCATTGCAAGGTGTTGGCGCGGCTTCGTGCACGTTCGCCTTCGGTGTTCGCGCAAACACGTGTGGCGGCATCGCAGTTGTTGCGAAACGTCGCGGCCGCATCGAGCAGAAAAATGCCGCTTAAAGCGCCGCCTGCGAGCAGAGCGCCGCTGGTGGCAAACAAGCTGTAGGAGAGCGTGGTGCTCCCACGTGACGGGGCTTTGGGCGGTGGGGTAGCAGCAATAGAAGCAGCACTGGGCGCAACGGCCGCACTTGCTGGGCCGAGCGTCAGCACCCGAGTGTGTCGCTCTCCAATCCTTAGTGTGTATTCTGCATGAGATATGGTGCGGCCCTGGGCTTGCACTCCCAAGACATGCACCCCCTCATCGACGGGGACTTCTACCCCAAACGCCGATTCTGGCAGCGGTTCGCCATCAATCCATACGGCGAGGCTTGTTGCCGCAACTGAGGGTTTCTGGATGATCACCCGCGGTACGGTTTTTCCAAGCGCTTTGATGCGCGCGGCTACGTAATCTCGGCGCTCATCTCCGGGCGCCAAGCCTTCCTGCGCATCTCGAAACGCAAATAGTACATGGGCCAGGCGGCCGCGCGCTTCTTCGCATTGCCCAATGTTGATGGCGGTCCCGGCGGTGCGCTCGAGCTTGAGGCTGTCGAGAAAAAGATTGCATGCTGCATCGAGATGCCCAGCCTTCATCTCTCGGCGTCCCTCGCGAAAAAGAGTGTCGACCATGGCTGAGTTTCGGCTGAGCGGCTCTCGTGCGTGGGCTTTAGGTGCAAGAAGAGTGGCCGCAACGATGAGCGCACCGCATGCGAGATGCGGGGCCTTTGACCCACGCCGAACGCTAGGTGCACTGCGCATGGACTGAGGCTGCGCTAACGGGGAATGGCTGGACAAGGTTCGAGCGCGCCCGATCATCCGCTCACCTTGGCGGAGGCGCGGGCACGATGGCCTGATGTGGATTTTGTGGACGAAGATGTAGAGGCCAGCGCAGAACTGGCACGATTTGCCCACGAGCTGCTGCTGACGCGCGCGTGCTTGCGAGGAGAGCCTGCCGCGCAGAAACACTTACTTGCAATGTTCACACAAGCTGCGCTTCGTGTGAAGGGGGCCCGCGCGGCAGACCAAGTGTCGGGATTGGCCGCCGATCTTGTGCAGTCCTTGTGCGTCGCGGCCCCTTGGAACACGCCTGCGCTGGCCCATTTTCGTGCTGCGGGAGCGCTTCACGCGTGGCTGCATGTCTGCGCCGTACGACGCGCACTGCGCATCCAGAGCAAACAACGTTCGTCGAGTCTTGAAGACCATGTGTGGTCCAATGTGCTCAGCCCCGTGCTGTCGCCGTCTGCCGAGCTAGAACGCGCCGCGGTGGTGGCGATGCTTCGCGCACAACTTTCTACCGCGCTTGTTGCGTTGACCGACAAGCAGCGAGACCTGCTCCGTATGCGTCTCGTCGACAAGCAATCCATCGATTCCATTGGCGCCTCGTTTGGCGCGCATCGCGCCACGGCTGCACGATGGGTCGACGAGGTGCTGTCGTCGCTTAGGGGCAGTTTGGTCGCCGCGCTGAATGCGCAGCGTGGTTTGGACGACCCGGACTTGGCGTCGATTTGCCGACTCATGACGGAGTCGATGGTTGCAACGCTCGCAAACCATTTGGTCAGCGAAGTCGCGTCATGAGCCTTTCGAAGAACGATTCGGTGGCACATCGACTTGGCGAAGGCAGTTCGCTTTGGGGGCGCTACACCGTGCTCGCAGAAATTGGCCGCGGTGGAATGGCGACTGTTTATGAGGCCGTGCATCGCAACGGCAAACATGTGGCCCTCAAGGTCTTGCATCACGAGCTTGCGTTGCATCCGCCTATTGTTGAGCGCTTTTACGGTGAGGGGCGCGCGTCCCAATCCGTTAAACATTCGGGCGTGGTCGATGTGTACGACGATGGCCAGAGTGTGGCCCATGAGCACGTGCTCGTCTGCGAGCTGTTGGATGGGTGTACTCTACGCCAATGGAGCGACGCGGCCGATGGCGCTCTCCCGGTCGATGAGGTGCTTGGCTATTTGGACGAAGCGCTTCTCGTCCTTGCGGCCGCGCATCGCGTTGGGGTGGTGCATCGCGACATCAAGCCGGACAACTTGTTTTTGACGACGGAGGGGCGCCTGAAGCTGCTCGACTTTGGTGTTGCGCGCGTTCCGGCGGATGCCTCGAGCACACCCACGCGCGATGGTCAGATGCTGGGGACACCGGCCTTTATGTCGCCCGAACAAGCGCGCGGCCATACGCCATTGGTGAGCGCGCAGAGTGATCTGTGGTCGTTGGCGGCGACAGGCGTCGCGTTGCTGTCAGGCCGTGCACCACGCGAGGCCTCCACCGTCAACGAGGTGTTGTTGCTTGCGATGACCCAGCCCTTGCCGCCTGTCGCCTCGTTGTGTCCTGGCCTTTCGCCTCAGGTCTGTTCGGTGCTCGACCGAGCGCTCGCGATGGCCCCCGAGGCACGGTACGCATCTGCGGAAGACATGCGAGTCGCACTGCTCCGCGCGCGCCGTGGAGATGATGCAGAGTGCACCGAACCTTTGGTCTCTCCGAAATCTGCGCTCTCGGCGATGCCAACAGGCTCCGGCATCTCTTGGACGCTCCGAGCGCATCAGCTGTCGATCGGGTTTGGGGTGCTCCTTGTGTTGGTGGCCGTGGCCGGCACAGTTGCGACGCGAGGGCCCCGCGGGCCTGCCGATCCGGTCCAAGCAGCACCAAGCTCGGCAGGTGCTGCCGAGGCACTCATGGTCGTCCCTCTTCCGGATGCTGGTGCCGTCGCCTTGCCGTCCTTCGCCGCGATCCCCTCGCTAGCACCACGCTTCACCAGACCGCGTGCAAAGCCAGCGCCTGGGGGCGTGGGCGCCGCGGTTCCCGTCAAGACAGTCGAGCCCGCACCGGACGATACGCGCTTCGACAAGCGGCATTGAGCGGCCTCAGCCACGCTGTTTTTTCGCCACCCTGTAACGGCGCTTGTTGCGGCCGCGTCAGGATGGTATGGCCCGACCCGCGATGCCAGCCATCCCCCTGTTTCTCCTAAACGGCGGCCCCGTCGACGTCGACGCGGACCTCACCGTGTTTATCCAGCTCGGCATTCTTGTCGTGCTCATGCTCGTGCTCAAGCCGGTCCTGTTCGACCCCATGCTGGCGCTCTTCGAGGAGCGTGAGAAGCGCATCGAAGGCGCCAAAGACGAGGCTCGGGCACTGGACCAGGCCTCCGCCGAAGCAGAGCTCGCGTATGAGTCGGCCATGAAGGTTTCGCGTGCCGAAGCCGCTGCCGAGCGCGACAAAGTGCGGGCAGAAGGTGCAAAAGTAGAAGCCGAGCTCATGAGCCAAGCACGCAAGCAGGCCGCTACAACATTGGATGCGGGATACACGCAAGCGCGCAGAGAGGCAGACGCCGCTCGGGCAGCGCTCGAAGGACAAGGCAACAGCCTCGCAGGCGCCCTGGCGTCTCGCGTGCTTGGTAGGGAGGTCGCGTGATGTTTTTGGACATTGCACCTCCCAATTCCGAGACGTGGACCCCGACGCAATGGGAGGGCTACAGAGCCCAAAAAGCGGAGTGGATGCGTCAGCATGCTGAAGCGCGAGCTCATGCTCAACCAGAAGCGCTGGTGCAGGAGGAGCAAGGCGTTGCCCCAGCCAACGTGCCGACCGTCGAGCCCGGTCACGATGTCGCACACGCCGAACACGCCCCCGCCGCCCCCGCGGTTCATGGTTCGGCACACGAAGGCGCTGCCGAACATGGCGCAGGTCACGGCCCTGGCGCCATCAACTGGTTCAACTTTGGGGACAAGCACCAAGTCCCCTACTTGGCCTACTTCATCAACTTCGCGATCCTGGTCGCGATCCTTGTAAAGATGGGCAAGAAGCCCGTTGTCGAGGCCTTGGTCGCACGGCGCGACAAGGTGGCAAAAGACATCGAAGAGGCGGGCCGCATGAAGGCCGAAGCCACGGCTCGCGCTGCAACCTACAAGGCGCAACTAGACAGCTTGGCGAGCGATGCAGCATCCGCCAAACAAACGCTATTGAACGCCGCCGCTGCAGACAAGAACCGCGTCGTCGCGGAGGCCGAAGCCGCTGCTGTGCGCATGACGAAAGACGCGGAGTTCTCTGTGGAGCAACAGCGCAAGACGCTCGCCCAAGGCCTGCACACCGAGCTCAGCCAGAGCATCACCGCGGGCGCGCTTGCGGTGCTTCGCAGCAACGTCGGCCCCGCCGATCATGAGCGTTTGTCCGAGGCCTTCTTGGCCGATTTGGAGCGTGGCCACGCGGCCAAGGGGGCAGCATGAGTTCACCGGTTGTTGCACGTCGCTACGCAAAAGCACTGCTCGAACTGGGCAAAGAGTCGGGAGAGCTTGATGTGTTGGTTCGCGAAAGCGCAGAAGTGGCTGAGCTCTATGCTCAGAGCGCAGACTTGCGTGGTCTCTTTGTCTCGCCGCTTGTGAGCGATGCCGACAAGGCCGCCATTGTGCGTGAGCTTTGCGCGAAGAGCGGCTTTGGCAAGACCACATCCAATGTTTGGCGGATGCTTGTCGATCGGCGCCGCGCGGATGCCATGCCTGAGATTGCGGTCGCCCTTCGCACGCTCGCCGATGCGGAGCGTGGCACCGTACGCGCCGATGTGCGCACGGCCGCCCCACTGTCTGATGCCTATCGCGCGCGCCTCTCTACCGCACTCGAAAAGCGCGTAGGGCGTGCGGTGTCGCTCCACGTCACACTCGACGAATCACTGCTCGCGGGCCTTGTCGTGCGCGTTGGCGACACCGTCATGGACGGCTCACTGACCGCGCGCCTGGGCAGCGCTTCTGAATCTCTTCGCACACTTTAAGGTGCGCGGAAGTCACAAGCTGTCGTGCGCTTTGAGCACGGCTCTCAACTTCACTCCGTTTTGCTCTGACACCAAAGTCTAAAGGTACCTGCATTATGCAACTACGCGCCGAAGAGATCTCGCAGATCATCAAGAAGCAAATCCAGAACTACGAAGCCGTCGCAACCAACAGCGAGACCGGCACGGTGCTTACCGTCGGCGATGGCGTGGCGCGCGTTCACGGCCTCGAAGGCGCGATGGCCGGCGAGCTCTTGGACTTCGGCAACGGCCTCATCGGCCTCGTGCTCAACCTTGAGAGCGACAACGTGGGCGCGGCTTTGTTCGGTGACACCACGGGCGTCAAAGAAGGCGACACCGTCAAGCGCACTGGCCGCATCATGGACGTGCCCGTGGGCCCAGCGCTTATCGGTCGTGTCGTGAACGCGCTTGGTCAACCTATCGACGGCAAAGGGCCCATGGAGACGCCACATCGTCGCCGCGTGGAGCTCAAAGCACCAGGCATTTTGCAGCGTCAGCCGGTTAAAGAGCCAATGCAAACGGGCATCAAAGCCATCGACGCGATGGTGCCAATCGGCCGTGGTCAGCGCGAGCTCATCATCGGCGATCGTCAGGTAGGCAAGACGGCCGTCGCCATCGACGCCATCATCAACCAAAAAGGCCAGAACGTTCAGTGCTTCTACATTGCCATCGGCCAGAAGCAGTCCACCGTGTCTGCTGTCGTCGACAAGCTCACGCGCCACGGCGCCATGGAGTACACGACGGTGGTCGTCTCGGGCGCTTCTGAGTCCGCACCGCTGCAGTACATCGCGCCCTACACCGGCGTTACGATGGCCGAGTACTTCCGCGACAACGGCGGCCATGCGCTCGTCGTTTATGACGACCTCTCCAAGCAAGCGGTGGCTTACCGCCAGCTCTCCTTGCTGCTCCGTAGGCCACCAGGCCGTGAGGCATACCCTGGCGACGTATTCTACATCCACTCGCGTTTGCTCGAGCGTGCAGCCAAGATGGCCGACCGCTTCGTGGTGCTCCCCAAGGGCCAAAGTTGGGCCGATCGCGGCACGGCCACGGTCTACGTGGGCGAGCAAGGCCATGACCCCGCAAAGGAGGAACTGAAGAGCAAGGGTGACGGCTATGAGCTCGTCAAGGACCCAACCTCCGGCGGTTCGCTCACCGCGCTTCCTATCGTCGAAACACAGGGTGGCGACGTATCGGCCTACATTCCGACAAACGTGATCTCCATCACCGATGGCCAGATTTTCTTGGAGACCGACCTGTTCTTCTCGGGCGTTCGCCCCGCGATCAACGTCGGTGTTTCGGTGAGCCGCGTTGGCGGCAGCGCGCAGATCAAAGCCATGAAGTCGGTTGCCGGCACGCTGAAGCTAGACTTGGCGCAGTACCGCGAGAAGGCGGCCTTCTCGCAGTTCGCATCGGACTTGGACAAAGTCACGCGCGACATGCTCGACCGCGGCGTTCGTTTGGTGGAGATCCTCAAGCAGGGTCAATATCAGCCGCTCCCCGTTGAGCGTCAAGTGCTCATCGTGTACGCAGGCACCAAGGGCTACCTGGACAGCTTTGCGACGTCAGAGCTCGCCACCTACGAGAAGGAGCTCTACGCCTTTTTCGAAGCCAAGTACCCGCAGGTCTTCGAGACCATCCGCGTCAAGAAGGACTTGAAAGAAGTCGAAGACACCGTGAAAGCGGCGCTCGTCGAGTTCGGCGGAATCTTCGGCAAGGGGAACTGAGCCGTGGCCTCTCTCAAGGCCATCCGCAAGCGCATCACCTCCGTCAAATCTACGCAGAAAATCACGCGTGCGATGAAGATGGTGGCGGGGGCGCGCCTTACGCGCGCGCAGCAGCGCATTGTGGCGTTCCGCCCGTTTGCAGACGCAACGGCCGAGGTGCTCTACGACGTGACGGCCGAGCTCACGGGCACAGGCGACGGCGAAGAGTACATCCAGGAGTCGAAGCTGCATCACCCGTTGCTCGTCAAGCGCGACGAGAAGCGCGTGCTTTTCGTGGTGCTTTCGAGCGATCGCGGCTTGTGCGGCGGCTTCAACACCAACGTGTGCAAAGAGGTCGAGCGCCGCTGGAGCGAGAAGCGCGAAGTCGGCGTCGACGTGCACTTTGCCACAGTGGGCAAAAAGGGTCGCGAGTGGATTCAACGCCGCGGCGGCACCGTCGTGCACGACTTTCACAAGGTCTTCGACAACCTGGATTTGACCACCGTCAAGGCCATCTCCGGATGGATCGTCCCGCGCTATCTCAAGGCCGAATACGACGCCGTCTACTTGGTCTTTAACGAGTTCAAGAGCGCCATCACGCAGCAGGTAAACACCAAGCAGTTGTTCCCTGTGCGTGCGCCCGAGGGCTGGCAAGACACGTTCAAAGAATACACCTACGAGCCCGGCCGCGAAGCTGTGCTCGAGCACTTGGTGCCCATGTACATGGACGCCACATTGCTGCGCTCATTGTTCGACAGCCAAGCCTCCGAATACGGCGCCCGCATGAGCGCCATGGACTCCGCCACACGCAACGCCAAGGACATGAT
>JAYWGD010000540.1:0-3953 GCA_043778435.1 Myxococcales bacterium
GTACAAACCTCGTTGCTGCGACAGCCCGAATCATCGAGACACTCACCAGCGTCAAGTTTGCGAAAACTGCCGCTGAACTTTAGGATGTCATTCTTCGAACCTCTAATGTCACTAAGAGCGCCCTTCGCAAAACGCAAAGTGAATGCGCCTCGTCCACCGACTCGGAATGTCACAAGGTTGTTCGAGCCAACCGAATAGCGACCCGTAATCGGCGCCTCGATGACCTCAGCGCAAAGCACGTTCGGGCCGTAGTAGTTGGGCAGTGCCACGAATGTCCCGTTGGCACGAAGCTCGAGCTGACTGACGAGGCCGCACCCTTGGCTCACAGCGCTACGCACATAGTGCCCCTTTACTTGCGCGCGGCGAAGCGCGTCTGCGGACTCATCGGTCTTCACTTCGTCGCCATTCGGCGCGGTGTTCGCGCTCACCGCGCAACCGGTGGCAAAGGCTGAGAGTAGGAGCGACGCGCGGAGAAGGATGCTGAATTTCATGGGTATCTCCGTAGGCTTGCTGATGTTGGATTCTTTGGTCACCAAGGCGAGGGCCGGGGCCCGACGTTGATGTGCCTTCCCTAAAGCAAGTCGCGCGCCAAACCACAAACAATCAATCACAAGCAAATGAACTGCGATCGTGTTGTGCCACGCTGGCACAACTGTGACATCCATGCCGCGATGCGCCATCTTAAGGAGGCGCCAGCAGGGCACCACAAGTGGTCGTCGGCATGATAGAGACCCCGCTCACCATGTCGGACTCTACCGCTGCACACCCCGCCCCGCCCCACGCTCATCTGCCCATCGACTTGCGCTGGTGGAAGCAAGCTGCCGGCGTCGTTGTGGGCTTGCCTGTGGCGCTGTACCTTGCGTACGGCACCACGCTTTGCGCATGGCGCGCGATGGTGGTTCAGCCCGCGCCTACATCGATCACCTTGGCACAGGGTGTAGAGTACACGCGCACCACGGAGAGCGATCCGAAGCGCGTATGGCACATCGTTAAAGTTGACTTGATGGCCGATGGGCTCGAAGTCCAAGGCGCCGAAGCAGATGTTGCCCTGGCGTTGCCACTGCGCGCGATGCCCGCGACCGAGGCCGTCGCCAAGAACCACTGGGTGCTAGGTTTCGGCGCGGGCGTGAGCTTGCCAGCAAAAGCGGGAGAGCTCACGGCACCACGTGCCATGGCGCGAACCCGTGGCACCACATTGGGCGGCGCAAGCAACGTGAAAGATGAGAGCGTGAAGGACCAACTGTTCCTTGCGCTTCCGCCGCACGCGCCAGCTTCGCTCACCGCCGCGAGCAACAACGATGCCATCACCGGGCTTTGGTCGGAGATTTCGCTACTGAAGCAGGCCGCCCTCAGCCCTCTTGCCTCCGGCAACGAACGCAATGAGACCACATCCCGCCTTGGCATCGGCCTCGATGCCTCGGGCCGTACCATGTACATTGCAATGATCGACGGGCGCCTTGCGAGCAGCAGCAAAGGTGCAACCGCGCACGAGCTCGCCGAGAAGCTCAAGTCTTTGGGCGCCGTGAACGCCGCGCAGTTTGCGCACGGCGATGCGGTAGGAATGGCCGCCGCACTGCCTGGCAACACAGAGCCCACCATGGTGGGCACACCTGTTGCCGGAGGCGTCCCTGGGCGCGAACCCGCGTTGGGCTTTGTACTGGGCCTAAAGGCCTTGCCCCGCCTTTCGCCTCCCTAAAAAAAGCGTGCAGGACACAAGCATGCAGAGTGCAAGGCCCTCGAGCTCGAACCAAACCACCGCGCCGCCTCGCGCGCCAGTGGCTTCACCCGGGTTTTTCTGGGCCTTTTCATTGCCGTACCGCACGGTGGGGTACCTGGTGCGCAGGCCGTCCTTGTGGCCTCTCTCGTCTGTGCCCACATTGATTTTCTTTTTGCTGTGGGCGGGGCTTTTTGCCGGATTCATGGCGGTTGTCGAGCACCTGATCAGTGCTTTTTGGCTCACCAAGTTGGACAGCGTGTTGGGCGCTATGCCGGGTTTGCACTTGGCGCGTTGGATAGGCGGTGCCATCAGCGGCTACACGGCCTACAAAGCCACCAAAGTGCTCAGCGCGGTGCCTTTGGACATGCTCGGTGAGAAGGTGGAGCGCATGGAGGAAGCTCGCCCGTTGCCCCGCGCACCATGGATCGACAGCGTGGGGCGCAGCGTGCGGGTAAGCTTGTTCGGCCTCGCGCTGTTGCTTTTGGGCACGTGGTGCATTGGCGCGCTCACAGCGGTGTTCCCCCCAATTGGACTCGTGACGGGTCCAATGCAGATTGCACTTATCGCGAGCACCGTCGCATGGGACATGCTCGACTACCCCTACGGCCGCCGTCACTTTGGTGTTCGCGCACGCCTGCACGCCATGCGCGAACACGGGGCGGCGAGCCTAGGATTTGGCTGCGGCTACTTGGTGATGCTTGCCGTGCCAGGGATGATTTTTGTGGCCATTGTGGTGGGCTCGGTCGCGGCGACACGCCTCGTGATTCAGAACGAGCGCGCAGCCAACACCTGAGGCGGCAGCGTTCAATAGCCAATTTGCCAAGGGATACGAGAATTTGGTCTTCAGTGATGGAGACCAGATTCTTTTTTTGGGGCGGGACTGTCAGGCCGCGCGAGGCTCGTGCGTTGGGGTGTGCATCGGAGGATTCTCATGCAACACACATCACGCATCCACACTCACATCGCCCTTGCCACCCTCGCCCTCTTGGGCGCTTGCACACGCAGCAGCGCCCCACCCAACGAAGCAAGGAGCGCCGCACCTCAGGCGGCGACAGAAGAGTCCACACCGCGACAGCGCAACAGGGCCGAGAGCTCGCCGTATGCGCAAGCGATGCCCACCCCTACAGCGCCGGCCGCGCTCGAGTCCAAGCGCGCTGGCGGTGCCGTCGGGCGCAGCCTGGCTAAGTCTGCGGCGCGTGCCAACCACGCGCTCGCGCAGGCTCCGTCGAGTTCGATGGGTGCCGCGACGGGCTCTGCGGCTGGAATGCCCGCGCTGCGCGCACGCGCGATGGATAAAGCGTACGAAGGCGATGATGGCCGCAGCGCGATGGGCTCGGAAACGTATGCTCACACACCGGCCAACCGCGCGGTGGACCCGAGCAAAGACAAGCTCTCCACGTTTGCCATCGACGTAGACACCGCAAGCTACGCGCTCGCGCGTCGCAAGCTCATGGGAGGTCAGCTCCCGGCGCCAGACTCGGTACGTGTTGAAGAGTTCGTGAACAGCTTTGACTACGGCGACGAGGGCCCCACGGACAGCGCCCCCATGGCCATTCACGCGGCGGTGGCTCCCTCGCCTATGAATGTGGGTCACCACATTTTACGAGTCAATCTGCAGGCCAAACGATTGCATCCTGAAGAGAGAAAGCCCGTGCACTTGGTGTACTTGGTGGACGTGAGCGGTTCGATGCAAGCGCCTGATCGCATTGGACTCGCCAAGCAAAGCTTGCACACGCTCACCAACCGATTGGGCCCTAAAGACACGGTTGCACTCTGCACCTATGCGGGCAACACCCGCGAAGTGCTGGCACCTACGGGCATGGGCAACAAGGCCGCCATCCACGCCGCCATCGAGCAGCTCACCGCCGGCGGAAGCACGGCCATGGCCAGCGGCATCGACATTGCCTACGCGCTTGCGAGCCGTACCCACATGCCTGGAGAGATCAGCCACGTCGTGGTGCTCAGCGACGGCGACGCCAACGTAGGCCGCACCTCGCACGAAGACATCTTGCGCAGCATCACCGCGCACAAGAGCAAGGGCATCACGCTCTCCACGGTGGGCTTTGGTACCGGCAACTACAACGATCAGATGATGGAGCAACTGGCCGACAAGGGAGACGGCAACTACAGCTACATCGACTCCGCCGAGCAGGCAGACAAGGTGTTCGGACATGACGTCGACGGGCTCTTGCAAGTCGTCGCTCGCGACACCAAAGTGCAGGTGGAGTTCATGCCC